>NZ_JADEXH010000019.1:0-98116 GCF_015207205.1 Sphaerospermopsis sp. LEGE 08334
TCACACCATCTCCCTCTTAATGCTATTTCTTCTCATTAAGTCTCTTAATCTTTGAATTATCTTTAGTTATTATGTACTACTTTAATGGCTTTTTTACCTTGTGACAGTTGAGGGTGCGGAATGTGGGTTCTAATAAAACTATCCTAACACACATCACACAAAAAATACAGAAGGAGTCAGGAGTTATTAATTTTGGATTTTGGATTTTGGATTTTGGATTTTGGATTGATTGTTTTTGTCAACTCCAATCTAAAATCTAAAATCTAAAATCTAAAATTTTTCTCACCAATCACCAATCACCAATCACCTATTTTTCATACTGTTCATAAGCAGAAACGATCCTTTGTACTAAAGGATGACGAACAACATCTTTTTGAGTAAATTCACAAAAAGCGATACCTTCAACGTGCTGCAAAATTTGCAAAGCAACGGTTAAACCTGACTGTTGATGTAGAGGTAAATCAGTTTGCGTGATGTCACCTGTAATAACCATGCGAGAACCAAAACCCAAACGAGTCAGCACCATTTTCATTTGTGCTGGTGTGGTGTTCTGAGCTTCATCAACAATTACAAAAGCATTATTTAAAGTCCGCCCGCGCATATAAGCTAAAGGCGCAACTTCTATTATCCCCCGTTCCATTAAATTGGGGACTTTTTCAGGATCAATAAATTCATTAATAGCATCATAAAGCGGACGCAGATAGGGGTTAACTTTTTGTTGTAAATCTCCTGGTAAAAATCCCAGTTTTTCCCCAGCTTCCACAGCAGGACGAGTTAAAATTAATTTTTCAAATTGATTAGCTAGAAGTTCTTGGACAGCGACGACAACAGCGAGATAGGTTTTACCAGTTCCCGCAGGACCAATACCAAAGGTGAGGTCGCGTTTGCGAATAGCTTCAATATATTGTCGTTGACGGAAAGTTTTAGCGCGGACTTCTTGACCACGACGACTTTTAGCGAGGACATCCCGCTGTAGGTCTTGTAATTCACCTTGGCGATCGCCCTCTATTGCTTGACGGGCTGTTAAAATATCCGCAGTAGCAATATTATTACCTTTACTCCAGAGATTTTCCAGCGATCGCACTATTTTCACAGCTAGATCAACCTGCTTTTCTTGACCAGAAATGAGCAGTTCTTGACCCCGCAAAACTAAACTAGCTCCTGTTTGTTGAGACAGAAACTTGAGATTTGCTTCCCCATATCCGGACAGAGCGATCGCACTGGGAATATTAGGTAGCCCAATTGTAACTGCACCTGCCATAGTTTTTATCAAAATTTATCAAAAAATTCTCAGAATTTCTCAGAAGATAGACCCCCAACTTCTGGAAGAAGTCGAGGATCTAGGTATTGCGTTTTTTTCAGTCGTATTGACTTAGCAACAAAAGACTGCAAAAATCTTGGTTTTATAGTCTTAGACAGAGCAGTTAGGACATCAATGAATCATGAAACTGTCACCCCAATAGGGTTTTACTCCTGACTCCTTTACGGGCGAAGCATTAGGAAAATAGCTGTCAATAAAAATTGATAATTGATTGCCCGAATGCGTTGCTCCTACGACTCCTGACTCCTGCTATAACAATCTTTTTGCGGACTATCTTCATCTTTACCAGAACTACTGACTGGCTGAGTCACCTCAAAATTACCAGTTTAGACCGACCGAAAGCGGGGTTTAGCAATAGGTCTGGGGATGTCTCCACTTCTTTCTCGTGATCTTGGTGGGGGTATTCTTTCTTCCTGTTCTTCATCAAAAGACATACCATCCCGATTTTGGGTATTGCTGCCGTAGATGTCCAGGTATACTGACTGGCCAGCCAATTCTGCTGCTGCGGCAATTACCGTGCGAATTGCCTGAATATTGCGTCCCCCCCTACCAAAGACTTTTCCTTTGTCTGTAGGGTCAAAAGCGATGCGAATCCAAGCCCGTTTAAGGGTGTAAGACATTTCACAATCGACACTTAAAGACTCTGGAGACTCTAAAAATGGTTGTACTAGAAACTTCACCAGTCCCACATAGTTAGGACTGGCTGCTGGTAACTTCGGCTCAAGTTTATGATGCGGCGTTTGCACTGACTTGTTCAAAAACATTAGCTTTTACGAGGATGCGGCGAACGGTGTCAGTAGGTTGAGCGCCTTGTTGAAGACGCTTAACAATACCGGGAACATCCAGACGCACTTCATCAGTTCTGGGGTTGTAAAATCCTAGTTCTTCTAGGGGACGACCATCACGACGAGACAGATCGTTAATAGCAATAATGCGGTAACTTGCTTCCCGCTTTTTACCAAATCGCTTCAAGCGCAGTTTGATCATGTTGAAAAATCGTTGTCCTGTTGGTAGGTAGTGATTTTGTGAATGAAATGATAATTGTAGCACGGTTAGGAGTCAGGGAACAGGTAACAGGGAACAGGGAACAGAAGGCAAAAGGCAAAAGTGAATATTCTCCCCCTGCACCCTGCCGCCTGCACCCCTGCTTTCTTCTCTGTCACCTGTCACCTAAAGCGTGCCAAAACCTTTTTTCTTTTTCTCTTTCTTTTTCTTTTTCGCTGGTGGTGCGCCACCGGGATAACCACGCCAACCGGGTGCGGGACGGTTTCCTGCGGCTAGGGAGTTGCCCATACCACCGCCAAACATTCCTGGCATTCCGGGGAAATTTCCTTGTCCCATTTGTTGCATGAGCGATCGCATTTTTTGGAAATCTGCTACCAACTTACTCACGTCTGATTCTTTATAACCTGAACCAGAAGCAATGCGTCGCCGACGACTGGGAGAACTAGCTAATAGTTCTGGATCTTTTCTTTCTTGCTTAGTCATGGAATTAATCATGGCTTCACAGCGTTTTAGCTGGGTTTCCCCTTGCTTCAACTGGTCATCTGAAAGTTTGCCCATACCGGGAATCAACTTCATGATGCCACCTAATGAACCCATATTTTTCATTAGGCGTAGCTGTTTTAAGAAGTCTGTAAAATCAAACTTCGCTGACAGCATTTTCTCCTGCATTTTCTCAGCGTCGGCGATGTCGATTTCTTCCTGGGCTTTTTCCACCAAGGTAAGAACATCACCCATGCCCAAAATCCGGGAGGCCATGCGGTCAGGATAAAAAGGTTGCAGCGCCTCGACTTTTTCACCCACACCGACAAACTTAATCGGCGCACCGGAAATTTGCCGCACTGACAAAGCCGCACCACCCCGGCTATCACCGTCCATTTTGGTGAGAATAGCTCCAGTTATACCAATTTGTTCATGGAAAGTACGGGTCAAATTTGCTGCTTCTTGCCCCGTCATCGCATCCACGACTAACAGAGTTTCGTCTGGTTCAATAGTTGACTTGATGCGGGCTAGTTCCGCCATCATGTCTTGGTCAATTTGCAAGCGTCCAGCAGTATCAACAATTACTGTGTTAATACCTTCTGCCCTGGCACGTTCTACCCCTTGACGGGCGATTTCTACGGGGTCAGCATCACTGCCCATCTCAAACACGGGTACGTTAATTTGCTTACCCAGTGTAATTAACTGATCAATAGCTGCGGGACGATATACGTCTGTGGCGACTAACAAACAACTACGATCTAATTTTCTTAAATGTAAAGCTAGTTTAGCAGTAGCGGTGGTTTTACCAGTACCTTGTAAACCCGCCATCAAGACAACGGTGGTTTTATCCTTAACTTCCACCAGGGGAACATTTTCTTCCCCCATCACCTGTACCAGTTCATCATAAACAATTTTGATAAACTGTTGGTCAGGACGTACACCAGCTATGACCTCAGATCCCTGGGCTTTAGTTTCGACTTCAGCTATAAAATCTTTAACTACCTGGAGGTTAACATCTGCTTCCAACAAAGCCCGACGCACTTCGCGCAATGCGTCTTGAATGTTGGATTGAGAGATTTTATCTTGTCCCCGCAGTTTTTTCCAGGCGGCTTCTAAACGGTCAGATAGTGCATCAAACATAATGTAATTACAATGTACGTGAGTCAGTGAGAAAGTTTAAACCAAGTTTAAACCGCTGGTTTTGCGCTCCAGGCAGAAGGTAAAGTTTTAACCTGTTATAATACCAGCTTAGTAGGTTTTATCCCAAGTGTGGCAACTTGATTTTATGTCTCACGCAAAGACGCAAAGACGCAAAGAAAGGAAGAGAAAAATAAAAAAAATAAAAAAATAAAATTGTGGTAAAAATACATGACTGCTGCTATTGGCCTATTGTTAAACTTTGAACTGCTTGAGTAAACAAAGCTATCATAGGCGTTAAAATCGATCCAGCCTTTGTATTTTCGTGGTTTTGTCCCAAATAAATCAGAGTGCGGTTCACTGCATAAATCCTCACTGTCAACGTCCTTATCCCCAACCTTGGGGCAACAAATTTTGTAACAGCTGTGGCAGTCCGTTACAGTTGGTAGACCGTTATTACCCACTTCAACCTTTAGGTTCGGGCGGTTTTGCCCAAATTTATACGGTTTGGGATATCAAAAATCAAACTGAAAAGGTACTTAAAGTCTTGGTGGAAAATTCTCCCAAGGCTTTGGATTTATTTATACTAGAAGCGGAAGTTTTAAGTAATTTCCGCAATTCTGGTGTGCCTCAAGTTGATGCTGATGGGTATTTTCAAATCAGTTTGACTCATCCTAAACCACACCAGTTAGCTTGTCTGGTGATGGAAAAGATTGATGGTTATACTTTGGAGGAAGTGCGTAAAAATTATCCTCAAGGATGTCCAGAGGATTTGGTGTTAAATTTGTTTTCCCAAGCTGTAAAAATTTTACAGGAATTACACAACCGGAAAATTATTCATCGGGATATTAAACCTTCTAATTTAATGTTGCGTACTCCTGCACCTAACGCACCTTTAAAAACAGAACAATTGGTGTTAATTGATTTTGGCGGGGCTAAACAATTTAGTGGGGGAATATTGCGATCGCCTTCTCCTTCTACTCGTTTATTTTCTTCTGGTTACAGTCCACCAGAACAAATTACAGGAGGTAATGTTGGTCCTGCGGCTGATTTTTATGCTTTGGGACGAACAATGATTGAATTACTTACAGGTAAATATCCACAAGAGTTGGAAGATCCAATTACTGGGGAATTAAGCTGGCGTAAGTGGTGTAATGTTAATATTCAACTAGCAGATTTATTAGATGAAATGATACAGGCGGATGTGCGATCGCGTCCAGCCCATGCAGCTATTATTCAAAAACGTTTATTAGCAATTAATTCTGCAAAATCTCCAAAACCACAAAAATCACAACTAGGCTTTTTTACCCAAATTAAAAATACTATCGTCCAAACTATCACAGAAATTACCCAAGCTGTAGGTAATACAACTTTATTTACAGTGCAAGCAATTTTCAACTTTTTGAAAGCTTGTTTAGCGACAATTTGGGCGATAATTTTAAGTTTTATTGGTGCTAGTTTGGGGACTATTAGTGGTTTTTTGTTGGCTTATCAAACTAAATCAGGCGCTTTTTTTGCCGAATTTATATTACGTCAATTACCCCAATTAATCCCCAATTTTACACCTACAAATCCCAAAGAAATTATCATCTATGCTGTTGCTGGTTTAGGTACTGCTTGGGGAATTACTTTATCTGGAAGTTTTGGACAAAAACGACGTTTTTTAGTATCAGCTCTGATGGGTTTAATAGGCTATAGTTCAGGGTGGATAACTTGGCAATTTATTAAACCAGAGAATAGTCCCGAAGGATTAATTGCTTGGATGTTAGTATCAATTTCTCTGCTAACTTTGGGTTTAGGTCTGCGTACCCATTACCTAGCTTATGCTTTTATAGCTGCCTTTGGTAGTGCTAATATTGTTGCAGGTTTAATTCATTTAGGGATAAAAATTTCATTGTTCCATTTTTCCGATCCACCAAATTGGGTAGAGTTATTACAGCATATAGCTTTTTTTGGTTTTATTGGTGTTTTAATTAGTCTTTGTTTAGGGTTGAGTTATTACATGATTGTTCCTTGTTTGCGTTGGTTAGGATGGAGATAATTGATAATTGGTGATTGGTGATTGGTGATTGGTGATTGGTAAAATGTTTATAACCTACATTCCGCACCCCCTGGTGTCACAATCGGTTTTTTCTGATTTTTATCCCACATTCCGCAGAAGCGTAGAGTAAAAAAATAATTATCCCCAAAAGCCATTATTGGTAAGGTTTTTAAGGATATTAGTTCAAAAGAACTACAAAGAGCCTATTAAGAATTTATCTCATTTATTGAGAACATTTTTGGAGAAAAGTTTGTACAACCCTGAATCCTCCGTGATAATTATTCAGAAGTGAATTTGATCTGCGGAATGTGGGTTTTATCCCCATTTAAGGTTGTATTTTGTACCAAAACCAAGAAATATTGGTAGGCGATAGCGAAGCGTTGCTGCAAGCAGTTCGCTAAAACCAAATCTCCAAACGACCAATTTTCGTTGTGTGACAGTTTAGGGTGCGGAAGGTAGGTTGTAATTGTTATCAAACTAATTCCTGCTATATAAAACCTAGACAAAACTAGACTTTACTTTCTACTTCAACGGGAGCATGGGAGCAGTTATCCCTCTGTAGACCTTCACGCTGTAGCCCAACGCGATTGTGTTCCAATTAAGTTTCTGAAAAAGACTACCACCATCATTGCTTGGTTTTCGCGTCGGCAATAGTCTCAATTCAATACTTGATATCACCTTATTATATATCAAGTAGTTGATTTTTTCCGGAAAATATATTGATTTTTGTCAATATAAGTATAGTTTTGTCTATGAAATTGTCAACTTAGGACAAGCTCAAAAACAATATCCTCATAAACCGACTCAATGGGAAAACTTAAATCAATACTTTGTAACTCGATATTATCCCCCGGCTGATAGTTAAAAATTTCCCAATTACCGCGATCATTTTTGCGGTATAAATCAATCGCTATTTTCTCAGCATCAACCAAAACATAATCTTGCAAACTAGGATTGCGACGATACAATCTAAATTTATCCCCTCGGTCATAACTGGCTGTACTGGGAGATAAAACCTCAACAATTAGACAGGGATATTGAATTGCTTGGATTGCAGTGCGATCGCGCTCGTCGCAAGTAACGCTCACATCAGGATAAACATAATCCTTCGTTTCCGAAATATTTACACGACAATCGGAATTACCAACCTGACAACCACTACCCCGTAAATGACCTTTAACAATGAAAATAATATTACTAGCAATTCGGCCATGATTTTGAGTTCCCCCACTCATAGCGTAAACTTCACCATTAATATACTCATGGCGAAGCAGTTGTTTTTCTTCCCAGACAAAATATTCTTCGGGTGTTAACTTAGGAAACTTATCTTTTACAGCAATCATTTTTTGTTACCAAAGGCTATATACCAACTATCAGCAGTCCTGGAAATAATAATACTTTTACAGGTGGTGTGAGGTAATCCTTCATAAGTTTTTACCCATCCAATTGTCGGTAGTTTTATTGATGTACCACCTACAGGAATTGGTTTACCACCATTATCAATTGTAAAACTATCATTTTTCCCTTTCTTTTTGAAGTTGGGATATTTTGACTGTCCTTTAAAGAATCTTTGAAAAGCTTCACCTAAACTATCAAAAGCGTATTGAGTGATTTTCTGGCAAATACCCTTTTCTTTAATCCATGCCAATTCAGGTTTTACATGATTATTAAAGAATTTCTTGAGGATGTATTTGTTTGGCTTTAATCCATCTTTATACAAATCCTGCCAAGTAGCTAAACCCCAATTATAGGTAAACCTTGCTATACCAGCGTGTTTAGCCATTAATATTTCCTGGGTTTTGTTTAACTTGAGTTTTGTTTTGATAGATAAAAGCATTTGCTGATAGCTTGCGTGGCGATAGCCATTTTCAACACTATACTTTATCATTTAATTCTGACACATTTTGCTTAATTTTTTAGTCAACTTATTCCATGTATACTTCAAATACTTGTAGTTTTGTATGTACTTATATAGGTTTGTCTAGTAAATTGTCAACTTAGGACAAGCTCTTGTGTCAAGAGGCTTTGAGAAAATTGCTGAAAAAAAACTGGTCAGTCCCACGTTGAAGCTCAGGAAAAGGGGCAACAATTAACTTAACGTTTGGTTTTCGCTTCTGTTTGATAATACCTAAATCTCGATTTTGAGGGTCAGCAAAATACTTAACAGGATCTGTGTCCTTACCTTTTTGATGAGCCATAGTAAAATGATAAAGACCGCGATGGTTGGTGAGCGAAGTCGAACCATAAATCATTTCTAATGAAATATCATCAAAAGGGAGAGAAACTTCGTCAGCTACAGCATCACCTAAATCTACTAAAACTGCATAAAATAACCACGTTGCCCAAATTTGTAATTGAATACCATTGATTGAACTGGTCATTAAATCAATGACTGTACTCATCTTTCCGGCTAATTGTCCTTTTTGAGCTTCTTCTAAACTTTGTAATTTCCTAAATATCGCCTCTAATGTAGAACCATCTACTATCCAAATCTTTTCAAACTTTGATAGGGTAAATTGAATACTTTCTGGTAATGGACGTTTATTTCTACTATGCCAAGCTGTTCTCAAACTCGGTAATAAATCTTTAAATACTCTGCAATTACTTCATCTTCGACCATTGGTCGTTGTTTCTTTTTGGCGTGGTCTCTGTTGGTTTTTTTGTTGTTGGTCATGGCTGGACTCAATGGCTCAATTACTTGTCTAGATTGAGTTTCCCATCTTTTTGATCTGGAGCAAATACTACCCTTGACAATTTCTCTTTTTCCTTAACTTGTCACCAATGACCGGCGATCGCTGATTCTCTGAGTGTTTGTTCTAGATTTCTGTCATTATGTTCGATAAATCTGGTGATTTGTTCTAAACATTCAGCTTGTTATTCTGACAATTGCTCACTAAGAGGTTGTTTGAAAAGTATTAGATGAAACCGATAATCTCTAGAAACCTAACCCCCCTTCCCCCCTTCCCTACAAGGGAATGGGGGTTTCAAAGCCTCTCCCCGATGCGGGGAGAGGTTTGGAGAGGGGTTTATTTATACATTAAAAACTTTTCAAACATCCTCTAAGAGCGGGAATAATCACAGGACGACCAATTATTACTTGTAAGTAGTCTTCTAGTTCCTCTAAACAGGGAAAAGCTTTTACTAAGTTTTGCTTAACTTCTTGTTGTTGTTCTCCAGATAACTGCCAAGCATTGAGTGAGAGGAATTTATCAATCCGTTCTTGGTAATCTGCAAAACCTTCCTCATATTCTTCTCTGAGTTGGGTTCGTAAAGTAGGAGCAATATGATCTCGAATTTCAATTAATTGACTCCAAACTATGGGTGCTAGGTCTATGGAACAAATCCAATCACCATTGTCATAATTCATCCATTCTTGGACTGAAGAAATTTCTTGTCTAAGTTTGTTTGCTGCTTCATCTAGAGCTTTGAAAACTTTGATGCCTTTTAAACCAACTTCTGAACTTGTGACTTTTACTAAGTCTGATTCTTGTTCATTTTGAGAAGATTTGAGAACATCTGCCCATTTTGGAGCATTACTTTTGGTGGTTTTCTTTAACTGAATTTTGAACCGGATGCGTGTTTTGTTTAGTTTGGAGAAGTTGTATTTTTCAACAACAGCATTTTGGAGGAAGGTTTCATTTGAGTTGGGAAGCACTGCTTGTAGCATATTGTTTTGGAAGTTAATTTTTTTACTCCCAGAAAAGCGTTAGCTTTAAATTGATAGCTACACAAATTTGTTCCCAAAATCTTTTTGCGTGTTAGCTAAGTTTATCGAAGCCATCGCTTCGGCTGTACTTAGTGCGCGGCGGACATTACCTTCAGATTCTCCCACTAGGCTACCAAGCATTTAGGTAGTGTCTAGCTGCAATAGTTTTATCTCAAGTTTAGTGAATCACTATACATATAAAATTTAAAACAGAATTTACTGAACACCTGCAATAACTGCTAAGGCATTAGCATATTGCTCTAAATCTTTTCTTAGTGATTCTAATTCATTCCTTAAATTCTTCTCTTCACTCCAATTCTGTTCGTGTGCTTTTGGACTTAGATGAGGAGGACGTTGAGATTCCCAGGTTTGCAATAAGGGATGCCATTTTGCAAGTAAAGGGCGTAAACCTTTATTCAATACAGTTATAGCAATACCTCCAACCGAGTTATGAGATATACCTACATCTGGACCGGCTTCCTTTAAAATTTGTCTTGTTGTACCAAATAAGTTGTATAGAGATGTTAAGGCTTCTCTTAGAAGTCCTTGATCTATTTCTAAAGGCTGAACAGCAATACGGGTAACGAGTTCGACGTAAAGCGACCACGCTGCCTTTCGCTCTGCTGGGTCTGCTTCCCACTCAGCAGAACCAATTCCAAATGGAATGGTTACAGATACTTTTTTCAATTTAGCAGGATCTCGTTTAACCATACTATTTTGTTATGGACAAGTTCTATTATAGAGAAACTTTACTGGTGGATTATTAATTAAATGAGTTTTAGTAAAACGTGCTTGATAAGCTTTTTCAATTAGGTTTGCTAAAGAATCTTTTCTTTGGGGGTAATGATAGCAACAAGCATAACCCTCATCATTATTTTCACCAAGTATATTTTTTGCTAAACGCTCTGGAATGGTGAAATTTTTACTGGCAGAAGGAAGAATAATGCCTAACAAACCATTGGGTAATGTGTTTTTATTGTGTCGTAATGATGCCTGAATTTCCCAATCTACATAACGCCGCGCCCATGTACATTGACCAATTAGACAAATTGTTACAGTCGAGTCATTTAGATAATTTTCTCTAATACGACGCATGACGTAATCAGTATCAGTGCTGTTAATGATATCGTCAGCCATGTCTACGCCTAAAGCACGCCGTATAAATACATTACGCTCATGATCAAACGTATTAATAAATTCTTGCACTTCTGCTTGGTCTACATGATGATAAGAAATGAATACTTTTCGGCGAGTAATTGAGTTCATTTTTATTTTCCATAAATAATAAATCAATGCTAAAAGTACAGTAATTAATTTAGCATTAAAAAATGCAGTTCAACAAAAAAATCAAAAACTACCAGATTTTTCTTCTGAATTCTTATTAAGCTCTTTTTCTATCATATTAGTTGCGTCCATAAATTTATCAGTCCACTCATAGGAATCTTTGACTACAAGCCTAAACGCATCACCTTCAATATTATTAAAAAACTCCTTGGAAACATTTTTGTCTACAATCAATAGAACCGGCAGTCCGAAAGCTGCAGCAACACCTTTTTCTTCAATAACCCATATTGACGTTAATGAGGTTTCTTGATCTTTTATTTCAGATCGAGGTGTAAGTACCCCAACAAACATCGAGCATTCACGAATACGAGAAATAATTTGTTTAGATAAGGAACCGACTTGATCAACCATACCATCAATTATTTTAATACCACGTTCTTCTAACATTCTTTTGAAATGTTTTACTATTTTCTTTGTTTCCTCATCATATCCATATGATAAAAATACACTTTTTGGTTCATTACTATTCATAGGTTTCTGTGATGACTCCTTCGATAACTTAGTGACAAGATTTTCTTTTTCGTTTTGCTCTTGTTTCACCCTTTCGCTTAAGTCTATAATCTTTTCCTCCTGTTTTGTATAAGCTTGAATAGAAGTTAACATAAGATTTGATAGTCCGGGAACCATTTGCGCTATAGTTTGAGTATTTGTATCACCAAATACTAATTCTGACATCAAATAAATTTGATGAAAGGATGATCTTATGTATTGGTCAACACCATGTTTATGTGCATATTTTAGTAATTCTTGTACAACAATATTATTTGCATTAACAAATAGAGTATAAGGACGAGAGATATCAGAAGTCTCAGAATATTGGGAGATTAATTCGATAATGTTTCTTATATCATCATTCCTGTAATTAGTATATTCATATCGGTAGTCTACTATGATAACACCAGTGAGATAATCAGGTTCAAATTTGCTCAATTGAGCCGACAAACTTAATACACGAAATATTTCTTTAATAATTTCCTTGTCGTTTGCTTTAATAGTTTCATTGTCTTGGTTGTACCGATTTAAAATGTATTCTACCCCCTCGTTCACAGGTATTAAGGATATAGATTTTTCCTCTTTTTTATATATCTCTAAAAAATCTCTTTCATAAAAATTTTTTGCATCTATAAAATGAAGTCCCATTTCATCAAAAAGAATAGTTTCTTGGATGCCAGAACTTTCATGATTTCTGGTACCTACTGAGTGATAAAATAATTTTGGTATCTGCCCCGGCTCTTGTAAGCATTTATTCGTACTTATACATTCTGTGATGGAAAGTTTTTCTTGTCCGACAGAAAAAAGAACTATGTCTTTAACTGCCTTATAAAAATCCCGTGTTTTAGTATTATTGTAATCATCTCCGGCTGCACGGAATATCTTTTCCCCATGAATACCAAATACATTTCTCCATTTTTGTCGTATCCTTGATCTATTGTTAGACAAATTGCTTATTATTTGATCTTTTAGTTGAGTTTCGACAATTTGTTTAACAGCCTTCCAAGTTGTATTGCTCATGACGTTATCACGCCCAAGAGTGAGATCAAGGTCGGGACATTCAATTCCGCCTATTAAGAATTTAGCCCATAGAGGAAGCCCATCTCGAAAATCACCAACATAAAGACCCGATGTATAAACATGAGGATACTCATTCCAAAGTTCCTTATCAGGAATGGCCAAGTAGCCATAAATTCTGATGTTAACTACTTCTTTCTTAGCTTCTTCCTCAACTACAACATCTCCTTCATACTTAATGTAAAATTCTATTAAAGGTCGTTTTTGATAAGTTGAGCGTAAATATAATTCACCTATTCCTTGAATATTAGGATTGTTCCATGGTGGAAGTTCATTATTTATGGCAGTATGCGAGTTATTGAAATAATATGGAGTACGTATATACGGACAATACTTATTTAGAGCTTCTGTGATTTTGATCGGGTTTATTTTATCTTGATAACCTTGCTTTATGATTACTTTTATAGTTGTGCCTTTTGGTAATTGACTTTTACTCTTCTCAAGTTCATAATGTCCATCGCCGCTTGAAACCCAGATTGTGCCTTGACTTTTCTCATTTTGATGGCGAGTTTTTATTTCAATTCTCTCGGCAATTATAAATGTGGATAAAAAGCCAATTCCAAATTGTCCAGCGATACCACGTGCAGCTTTAAAATTTCTTTCATCAAGTTCTTTTCTCTTTACCGCTTTATTGCTTGAAGCAATTGTACTGAGAAATTTTTTGAGATCATCTTCAGTCATACCAATTCCATTGTCAGTCACAATTAACTCATGACAATCTGAATCAATCTGAATATCAATTCTCCATTCTGATAAGAACCCATCTCCTTCGGCAATAATACAAGCATCATTAGCATTTTGTACCAGTTCTCTGATTACAACCATTGGATCGTTGTAAAGGTTTATGCCTAACTTGCGAATTAACTCAGGTATATTTGTTTCAAAATTATGACGAGACATTAAATTATCCTTTTATATTTAATTTACGCATGATATTTAAGTACCAAAAAATCTAACATCTGTCAATTCCCATTTAGACATTTGTAACATTTGTTTTCCATTTGTTGTACCTACCCGTGCCACTACGGGCATAGGATACAAAAGCACAATTACATTGCTCAGGTTTTGTAAGACAATCGCTCTTTCAAACTGCAATCCTTGAGCTTTGTAGCCTTAATTTCAAATTCAAGTGAACATTTTAAACCTTATTTCAGAGCGATCGCCAAAATCGAATCTTGACATTATGAACCTTTTGGGGAATGAAACAGCCCTGCTTTAAGTCCAGAAGACCGAATAGCAGCTTTCAAGTCTTCAGCTAAAGAAAGCATGGGAAAAATATTGGCATCAATAGAAGCGGGATTAAGTTGTAAATCTAAAAGTATCGTCAACACTGCCACTTCTCGCTCATCTAAGTCCAAAGTAGCTAAACCTTGTTGCTGTTCCTCTGGTGTTACAGTCAGCAGTTCAACAACAGAGTTCATTCGTTTTTGTGCATTCAACCTTCGCACTACTGTTGAGAGAATGCGGGGAATATCCTGGGGTTCTAAACCAGTATTAGTTGCCAACTCCCGGACAATAGCTTCAGCTTTATCCAGAGGATTGAGGTCTTCCCGGTGTAATGAAGTAATTAAAGCTTTGCGGTGTAAAGCATCAGGTTCAGGAATAATTACAGCTTGCAGATTTTGCCAACCCAAGTTTTTAGCACTACGCCAACGTCGTTCACCATCAAATATAACTAAGTGTTCCCGTTGAATTAAAATGATTGGCTCTAGTTGTTCATCTGACACCAGGGAACGAGACATAGACTCAATACTTTCTGATAAAAATGTCTGTCTCGGTTGTTCTGGGTTGGCTTGAATTTTGTCTAAGGGAATATATTGGATACCTGATTGTGATTGAAGTTGCGCTCTGAGTGTTTGTAACTGTGCTTCTAACTCACTTGACCCTTGAGAGCGGAGTTCTTCGATTTCGGCTTTTAGGCGTTGAATTTCTGCCTCAGCTTCTGATAACTGTTGGGATTGCTTTGCGCCTGAAAAATAATTGGTCAGGTCAGGAGATTTACGGGTAGTCATAAGTTAGCACAGATTTAATTTGTTTATTGAAACAGCGATCGCGCGGAGTGCAGTGCTGATAGCGCAAAACGGCTGTAACTATACAGTTTTATATATTTCAATGTGGTTAAACAATAAAAATATTAACTGAAAACAGTTAAAACAAGATCCCCCTAGCGGCTTTTTTGTCCGAACTAGGGGGATCACATATTGCGTAGACTATAAATCTTTCGGTATAGGCAATTAAGTCAAATATATCCAATATATTTCATTTTGCCTACCCCTAGAACGATGATTTAACAAAATTTTATATTATTTTTACAATTACCTAAGCCTTGAGAAGTAGTTGCTAATTTTGTATATGCTGATACAAAAATTTTCGACTTTATACCCTTAACTCTGTACAACTTCTTAAATATCTTGTCAGATGAAAGCATTTTCCTAGTTGACACTTATTTATGATAAGAACAACGCTGTAAATTACATTCAATTCAATGCTAACCCGGATTAAAAAGATAGCAAACAACCTTGCACCCCGCTTAGTAGAAATTCGTCGTCATATTCATTCACACCCAGAACTCAGCGGCCAAGAATATCAAACTGCTGCGTTTGTGGCTGGTGTTTTGTCTTCCAGTGGTTTGCACGTGGTAGAAGGGGTGGGTAAAACTGGTGTGATCGGCGAATTACACAGCACTCATCCGGATGATAGGGTGTTGGCAATTCGTACTGATATGGATGCTTTACCCATACAAGAGCGAAGTGGCTTAGAATATGCTTCACGAATAGAAGGAGTGATGCACGCTTGTGGACATGATGTACATACTACGGTAGGTTTAGGTACAGCAATGGTACTATCCCAAATAGCTGATGAGTTGGGTGGTAAAATCAGGTTTTTATTTCAACCCGCAGAAGAAATTGCCCAAGGTGCAAACTGGATGGTAGAAGATGGAGCAATGAATAATGTTGCTGCTATTTTAGGTGTTCATGTTTTCCCTTCTATTCCGGCTGGTTCTGTGGGTATTCGTTACGGAGCATTGACAGCAGCAGCAGACGATTTAGAAATTATGATTTTGGGTGAATCTGGACATGGGGCGCGTCCGCATGAAGCCGTGGATGCGATTTGGATTGCTTCACAGGTAATTACCGCATTACAACAAGCTATTAGCCGTACTCAAAATCCTTTGCGTCCTGTGGTGTTGAGTATTGGTAAGATTAATGGTGGTAGAGCAGCGAATGTGATTGCGGATAAAGTACAGTTATTGGGTACAGTGCGATCGCTCCATCCTGAAACTCGCGCTCAGTTACCAAACTGGATCGAAAATATAGTTGCTAATGTTTGTAATTCCTATGATGCAAAATATCAAGTTAATTATCGTCAAGGTGTACCCAGTGTACAAAATGATTATGCTTTGACACAATTATTGCAATCATCAGCAGAAGAAGCTTGGAGTAGCGATCGCGTGCAAGTTTTACCCGAACCTTCCCTGGGTGCGGAAGATTTTTCTGTTTATTTAGATTACGCCCCTGGTTCGATGTTTCGTTTAGGTGTAGGCTATAAAGATAGAATCATCAATCATCCTTTACATCATCCTCAATTTGAAGTTGATGAATCTGCAATTATTACTGGAGTGGTGACATTAGCTTATGCAGCTTATAAATATTGGAAGTCTAAATAAATTACAGCGATAGTGATTATTTTTTAGATGTTAATCTACTGCATATCTCCCCATCTGGGGAGTAGTTTTTTATGAATATTTGTCATGAATAAATCTCATGAATAAATCTATTGCTACAGGTGAAGTTAGAGAAAATTCCTGCTATACTATTTTGATTACTCTTGTTCCGGTGTAGTTCGCAAATTTTTTGATGAATTAACCGCAAAGTACGCAAAGTACACAAAGGAAGAAAAGGAGTAATCTGTTAGAGATTTTAGCAAGAAGGGAGTAGTAGTAAGTTAAAAAATCTGGTTTTGGCTACTATTCATTAACTCAAGTTCTAAGATAGCTCAGAGCTTTCAATTTTCACATCAACTTCATCTATACTATGCCACCAATAGAATCTTTAGAATCTTCATCGTCTCAACCTATTAGTAATAACTGGTACTTGTTGAATGTTCGTTCTAAAAAACGGCAATCATTTTTAAAATTTTTGAATCTGGCAATAGCGCAAAATAACCTACAAGAATTATTTGTAGATATAAAAGTTCCCGAAGATACAGTATATGAAGATATTGTTTTACTGAATTTAAGTAATTTTAAAACAGCCTATTCTTTTTTGAAGGAAGTTGAATTTTTCCAGAATATAGAACGCAAACCTTTACAGTCTGCACAAGTGAATCGAATGTTAGGAATGAGATGAATTAGTACAGAATTGAGGAGTAGGGGTTTAGCAATGCTAAACCCTTACAATATGAAGCAGTAAGCAACTCTAGACAGCGGCTCCTGTTCTAGTTTCTCTGCCCATTCTTTCTTGAATTCTAGTTTTAGCAGCTTTGAATTGTGTAGCTAATTCCTCACTTTCTCTGCTGCTCATGTTATTACGAATAGCGGCAAACATTGTGCTTTCTTCTTGACGAATATGATCGCCAATTTGATCCCAAATTTGTCTGAGTCTGTCTTTAAATTGTGGTGTAGCAGGGCTAATACCTCTTAATTCTTCAAACCAAGGACCCCAGCGAGCTTGTTCATCATATAATTCTTGGGTGTTAGCTTCACCATAAAAAGGACGAACTCGCGGATAAACTACTTCTTCTTCCGCACCTGCATGGGCGCTCAAATCTTTATAAATTTGTCCAAAATATTCTTGAATTTTTTGTGGATCATTGCTTTGCATTAATTCTGTAAACAAGATATTTACCTTATTGTGATCCATACGCAGAACATCTTGGATATTCATATCTTGCTTATCAGAAGTTTGGGTGACAGCACTACCCACAGCACCACTAATAGCGGCGATCGCATCTTGAACTCTTGCCCAAATTCCTTGATCTGCATCTTGTCCTGTTAGTTCCCGCACTCCTAAAATTTCTAAACTTCCTTTCAGTTGTTCTTGATGTGCGCGGTTTTCAAAATTGATAGTATTTAAAGTTCCAATTGCTGCCATCACATCAGCACCAACTTTCTGGGCAGCTTTATGAATTGTAATTCCATTCATGACTTGTTGATGCTTCAATAACTCATGTTGAAATACTTTTTCAAAGAAACTTAATTCATTACCCTGCATTAATTTGCGAACTTTTGCCACCATTTCTTGTACTGTAGATTCTGCATTTTTTTGAATGCCATATTGAACTACCACAGTATCAAGAATGCCTTGATTTTTGCGGTCATCATCTAGCATTTTGCGGAGATTATTAGCAATTTCACCATCACTACATTCTCTTAAAAATCTTTCTTCATTATCAATAATTAACTGTTGCAGTAACTTCATATCTGCCAATTTTACTGCAATAGCATTTCGTTTGGTATCATCTAAAGTGGCTACCATGTTGAGTTCTCCTAGCTAAAGTAATCGCAAGTAATCGTATTTATTACCAATCCCAGGTTCGCATAATCACTAGACATTTTCCATCTTTCTTTTGAGCGATTACATTATTAACTCTGGATAGAAAAACTGGATATATAGCAGGAGTCAGGAGTCAGGAAGCATCCCAATTTTGCAAAAATCAACGCAACCACACCAAAAACTCTCTAAAACTTTCTTACCTTTGTGTCCTTTGCGCCCTTTGCGGTTCAATCATATCAAACCTTGAAGCATTTTATTTCGTTAGATAAAAATAAATTTACACTTTTGGGATGCTCCCAGGATTAAAACTTTATTTGAGCCAGAGACTAATTGCTATTATAAACCCTTTGAATGTTGCTATTGAAACAGAAATAATCGCCACAAATATCTGTTAATGATGTTTACTTCTACTAAAAGTTATATAACTTTTTATTTTCTGTTATATCCGCAGATAGATAAATTTTCATTGTCAATTTTATAGATTTGCTCAAAGATAGTTAATGAATAAATTAAGTGATTATGTCAGAAAATCCAGGCTTGGGAGAAAAGGCAAATTAACCTTACAAGCGGAAGCTGATGTTAATAAAATTCCTACTGCTGAATAAAAGGATATGAAATCATGACAACTACAGAACAAAATTCTACACCATTTCCCAATGTACCACCAATTATTGAAAGCGATGATCGAGAATATTTAGATAGTGGTGTACCCAGCACCGTATCCATAGCTGGACATCCTTTACATCCTTTGAGTATAATTTTCCCTATCGCTTTTTTAGCCGCAGCTTTAGGTAGTGATTTTGGTTATTGGTTAACGCGAGATTATTTTTGGGCTAGGGCTTCTGTGTGGTTAATTGGATTAGGTTTAGTTACTGGTATGATCGCTTCAGTTATTGGCATGAGTGACTTTTTACAAATAGAAAGAGTCCGCAAACGTGCCGCTGGTTGGGCGCATTTAATTCTGAATATTTCTATCTTGGTTTTCACAACTTTGAATTTTATTATCCGTTGGGGTGATGCGGAATCAAATTTACTACCTTGGGGTTTATTGCTATCATTAATTGTGGGAACTTTAACCAGTATTACCGGGTGGTTTGGTGCAGAACTTTCCTATCGCCATAAAATTGGTGTGGTGGGTGCGGGAAGTAAAAGATATCCCTAGTCATTCAATTTTGGATTTTAGATTTTGGATTGGTATAAATCAGCAATTGCGCTATGTTAATTCATGAAGGTTAAAAAAGTGCATCTTTCATGAAAGGAAAACAAGTTTTACTCACAGGTGGTACTGGTGGACTAGGTTTAGGAGTCACACCCGCAGTTTTAGCCCAAGGTGCTGATGTTACTATTCCTTATCGTAGTCTTAAAGATGTGGAAAGACTCAAAGGAATTTTATCACCGGCGGATATTGCCAGAATTAAATTTATTCCGGCTAATTTACAAGATGAAGCATCTGTAAAACAAGTCATTAATAGCATGATGCGAGTAGATGTTTTAATTCATTTGGTGGGTGGTTTTTCGATGGGAAAAACCCACGAATACAGCTTTGATAGTTGGAAAAATGAATTTGAATTAAATCTCAATACTACTTTTTTGACTTGTAAATATAGCCTGAAAAGAATGTTAGAAAATGGCTATGGGCGCATTGTTACTGTTAGTTCTCGCGCTGGTGTAGAACCTGCGGGAAATTTAGCGGCTTATTCTGCGACAAAAGCTGGTGTGATAGCATTAACTAAAGCTATAGCTGATGAAACCAAAGGAACTAATATCACTGCAAATACTGTCCTTCCCAGCGTTATTGATACCCCTACTAACCGCCAAGCGATGGGTGCAGAAAACGCGGATAAATGGGTAAAACCGGAATCTATTGCTGAGGTAATTTGTTTTTTAGCTTCGGAAGCTGCTAAGGATGTCAGAGGCGCTGCTATTCCGGTTTATGGGAATGTTTGATAATTGAATTGTAGATTTTTTTTGTATATTTTTTGTGATTAATACCCATTCAGGAAAATAACTGGATGGGTGTTTTTTGTATGGTTAAGAAAATAAATCAGGATATCTGGTTACTGAGCGAAGTCGAAGTACAGGATTTAAGGATTAACAGGATGAAAACTAGGTATTTATCAACAATTACCAGCTTCAACTAGATGATTAGCGACTTGGGTTATTATTCAAATAAAGAACGAGGTAATTGAGATTGACGAATAATTGACATTAATGTACCAACTTTAACAGTTGAGTGATTAGGTACAATAGCAGTCAGAGTAGAGTCTTATATTTCTTTTTGTTTAACTTCTATAAACCCGTTATCCTCTAAAATTTTACAGATTTCTTTCCCTGATAATACTCGTAATTTACCCAACAGAAACCTCCAAATTAGTAATGAAAACTTCGCTTTTCAGACGATTTTTTATTTCTGAGGGTGAAGCAAACTCTAAAAATAATTCAATTGCTTCTTTTAAATTATCTTTTGCTTCCTCAATGCTGTCTCCCTGACTAGCAATATCTAATTCTGGACAGAGGGAAACATACCCATTATCTTCTTTTTCAATAATGACAGTAAATCTCTGTTTGATAGTTGGCATTGACTATGTAAACTCCTGAATGTCTTTTATTATTATAATAATCACTTTCCCATTTTCCAGTAATTTTATTAAAAAAATCAAAAGGATATACTAATTTTTAGGGTGTTGGTATTTTTTATTAATAGGGCAAAACACTTTTTTATTTTTTCAATTGCCTTCTGTACAGAAATCTACAGATTTTACTGCTAGTTAACTCAATTATACTTTCTTCGCGTTCTTCGCTCCTTCGTGGTTCATTCAATAAGTCTTCTTCTGGTGGGAGGAGAATATATAAAAAATATCACGCGACATTGTTATTAGGTTGCCCCTTCGCAATATCTATCGCCAAACCCGAAGGCAAACTAAACTATAGCGGGTAGCGCCCATAAAAAACCATAATAGTTTAGACTTTCCTAAACCGTAAGTTTTGATCATGGTAAAATAGATGATCCTAAAGTACATACTTACTCACCGTAGGCGACAGCCAGGTGAATAAGAATTAGCTTAAACACAAAGAGCGGCGATCCACCGCCCAAATGCAAGGCTGTTTTACCTGTTGACAATGGCGCGTGATTATTAAAGTATAAAACATTGAAGGTATAAAAAGCAAGTTTTTTAGAAAGGAACAGGATCATCTGTGCCACTAAAATCCAATTTTTCTGGTTGCCAATTTGTTAAGTAATGCAAAAATTCTAATAGTTCTGCTGCTGTTAATTGTTGCAGAGAATCTTTATGATAATTTTCCTGTAAATGTTGGCGTTTTTTAGTGGTATTAAATTTCAATTCTTTGAGTTTATAATTTATCTGTTTGACAATATGAGATTGAGTCATAAACTCTTGATTAACCAATACAGATTTTTCTCGTTTACGTAAATATTTTTCTTTAATTCGGTTGATCTGCTCTATAAATTTAGCACCTTTTTCTGGATTTACCATGAACACAAAATTAGCAAACCCTTCAATAGCTGCTATAATATCCTGAGATTGTCCCCAAGTATAATTTTGCAGTCCATCTTTTTCAATTTTATAAAGAACAGCACGAAAAGTTTTAAGTTTCTCTCTAGAAATATTCAGTTTTTCATTAACGATGATACCTGTTACTTCCTGTCTGCGATAATTGCGAACTACCCTAGTTTTATTTTCATTAATTTCCAAGTCTTCTTTTTTAACAATCAAATGGGTAAGTTTGATAATATTATTGATATTCACAAGACTCTCACCAGCAGCAGAAAAAGTTAAATCATCAGCATAGCGAGTATAATCAAAACCATATTCTTTAGCCATAAAAGTTAATCTTCTATCCAACCTGCGACAAAGAATATTGGTAATTGCTGGACTACTTGGTGCGCCTTGGGGTAAATAACGATCTGTCCATGATAATATATAATTATTTAATCCGTTTATTTCCACTTCTTTAATTTTCGGTTCAGTGCAAATTAAAGCAAAAATTGTTGAGGCTGTTTCTGAATATCCAAATGATTTAAAAAGTCCCTTAACTCGTTGATAAGAAATTGAAGGAAAAAAATCTTTGAGATCCATATTAATAATGACTTCTTTACCTACATGAGTCTGTGCATTTGTCACTATTGAACGTTGTAAACAGAACCCGTGAGCAGCATCATGTAATTCTATTTTTTCTAAAATATTATGCAATATCCAATTTTGAGCTTTTTTTAATAATTTTTTTGGGGCAGAAATTTGCCTATATCCACTAGGTTTTTTAGGTATTTGAAACCGATTATAATGATAATGTTTGCGAGAAAAAGCCAGAAAACGTAAACCTTTAACACTAATTCCTATAGCTTGAGCAATTTCTTCGTGTGTATTATATATGGGTAAGTTGTTATTTTCTAATTTCTGCTGATTAAACTGGGAATTTTGGCTATGCTTTTTCCTCAATAAATCAATTTTTTCTAATCTTTTAGAAAGGAAAATTTCTAATTTTTTTAAATCTTCAGCTACATATCCATAAAATTCATCTTCTAAAATTCTCAGTTCTGAATCTGGTATATAATCATGTACAAATGCTGCTAGTTCATTATCATCAGCATACCAGTTATCTTCATATTCAATATAATCAAATTTTTCAGGATTTTGATGTGATTTATGAGGATAATCTTTACCGATTAAATCCTGCATTTTATGAAAAATATTTGTATATTCTTGATCATTAATGAGTGTATTAGCTGTTTGTAAATCAGCGATTGCACCTTGATCATCTCTTTGTTTCCTGCGACTTAAACCCCGGTAGTGATAAGCCTGATAACTATTTGGATATTGAGAAATTATTTGATTGAAACAATCAATAGCTTCAATATATTTTTGTGATTTGTAGAGGTCAATACCTCTATTGAGAATTTCATTAAAGTCCATATTTTTGGTAAATTCAATTAGTTGAATATTTTGGAAAATTATCTTTTAGTATTAGTAGAAAGAATGCTAATTTACAAATTCTCATCCTATAGCCGTCAGGAGTTAGAAGCAATCTTTGTATTAACAGAATGGCAAAAAACCCGATTTTATCAAGAAGTCAAAGAAGAAACAGAATTAGAAACTAAGTTAAAAACCATTCCTAGACTGTTGAATGAGGGACTAAATGTAGAACAAATTGCGCGTATACTTGAGTGAGATATCGAAGTGAAATATAGGGGCAATAGTCAAAGTTTACTAAAGTAAACTATAGATTGATGGGTATTTTTAGTCATCTTTAGATGACTTTTGCTATGAGACTGGGAATTCATTCCCAGTCGGATCATGGGTTTTACCTAACGCTTCACCGGCGTACCACAGGGATAAGTCGCTACTTCCTCCCTACCTTCCTTAACTACCGGGTTATCCTTCGCTGCTAAATAATCTTTTTGCAAAGTATCTAACAACTCTCCCCGTCTATCATACAAACGCTTTAAAGGACGAGGTTCACACTGATTTAACACATAAGCCGTCACCAAAGGCAGCGCAATTGTACTATCGGTATAACAAACGATCGCGCTGGGTAACTCATCCGGGTCAATTTTACCCCAACTCACCGCTTCTGCTGGAGTCGCACCCGATAAACCGCCTGTATCTGGACGTGCATCGGTAAACTGGACAAAGAAATCATGTCCTCTTTCTTCTAATCCTAAAACCTCGTGAATTTGCGGTTGGGTTTGTAATAAAAAGTTCTTAGGACTGCCTCCACCAAGAATTACAGCCGCGCTTTTACCGTCGGTTTCCCGTGCAGCATAGGCGATCGCCGCAGTTTCATTCACGTCAATAGCTGGATCTAACACCAACTTAGAACCCTCTAAAGCTAAAGCTGCCACATTCATCCCTATAGAACTATCACCAGGAGAAGAAGTATAAATCGGCACGCTATATTCATAAGCTGTAGCTAACAAACAGGAATGCTGTACACCTAATTGTTTTTCTACTTCCCGCACATATTTACCCAGTAAATAATGAAATTCAGCCGTTCCCATGCGCTTCTGAAAAGGTTCAGCTTGGAGAATTTTACGGATAAAAGCGTCGGTTTCTAATAAAACATCATAGCCAAAAATAATGTCATAAATACGGATTGTTCCTTGTTCCCGTAATTTGACATCATCTAAAAATGGACTACCCGCAAACAATTCAAAACCTAAACCATAGTGCATATCATGGTACAAATTCGCACCAGTGCTAATCATCCAGTCAATGCAACCATGACGAATTAAAGGCGCTAAGGCGGAAACTCCAAAACCTGCTGGTGTTAAAGCACCGGAAAGACTTACCCCGACGGTGACACCGGGTTGAAAGATATCCTGACTCAGTAATTGACAAGCTTCGCGTAACCGGGCTGAATTGTAAGCAGTGAAGTAATTGTTAATTAAATCAACCACACTAATGTCGGCTGACATGGGTATGGGTGCAATTTTTTTACCTTGTTTTTTTGACATTTTTGAAAACTCCTGAAGAGTAGATACACTGAATATAATGCTATAGCATTCAAATTTACGGAAGTTGCTAAAATGTATTGTAGCGATATCAATTATCGGCAATGCTCGAGAGAATACTTCGGAGTGTATAGTGAACCCAATTATTGAAAAGCGTTTGCAGTCCATACAATCCTGTTTGATGGCCATAATAAATGCAGACATTCCAATTTATGTAGTTGCTTACAAAGGAGCAAAAAATATTGATACACTTATTGAAAAACTGGATTCAACTGGTGAAAATTGTGGTATTTCAGGTGTACTCATAATTGAATCTGGTTTTTACGTTACTAAAAAATTTACATCTGAGGGTACTTCAGGACTATATGCTTTTGTGGCTGACTTGTCAGTCTATTTGAGTTCTATCATTGGTATAGCGTCTTCAAGCCTCTACAACCATGCTGATATAAAATTAAGAGATTAGATAAGCTAATTTTTAACTATTTTGAATGATTAAAGCTATTGCTCTTTTCGGTTTACAATAAAGTCATCCCAGAGGATTTATTCACAAACCGATGCCAACCCTCACAGACATTTCCACTTTGATTGTTAGGACACCAGGTACTTGTGGTGGTCGTCCGCGAATCGCTGACACTCGTATTACTGTACAGTATATTGTCAATGAGATTAAATCTGGTATGACCCCAGAAGAAATCATTGAAGATAAGCCTTTTTTGACAATTGCAGGTATTTATACTGCGTTGGCTTATTATTATGCTAATAAGGAATTACTAGATATTGAATTTGCTAGATATCAAGAAGAATGTCAGCGACTTGAATTAGAATATAAAGCAAGACATCTATCATGAATCGTATTTGCTTCTATTTAGATGAAGATACTATCAAAACTGCACTGATACAAGCATTGAAAAATGCTGATTTAGATGTTGTGACAGTTGCCGATGTTAAGAGATTGGGTTATACCGATGAAGAACAACTAATTTGGGCAACAGAGCAAAAGCGACTCATTTATAGTTTCAATATCGGTGATTTTTGTAGATTACATCGTGATTTTATGGCTGAGAATAAAAGTCATACTGGAATCATTTTAGCTTCACAACAGCAATATTCGGTTGGTCAACAACTACGAGGATTATTGAAACTGGCTGCTGAAAAGTCAGCCCAAGACATGGTTAACGAATTGGTATTTCTTAGTGCTTATGTTTAAAAATCACCAACAAAATAAATGATTATGGTTTTATTATAATGTTGTGACAATTTTGAATTATTAAGATTACAGCTAACAGAATTTATCTCATTTCTCCTGTAACTTTACTCAAGACAAAACAATTATACTTCATTCTCGTAGACTTAACAGTTATTTATCAACAGGGTTTATGAAAAACGACACACCAGAAGAATTAAATTCTGATCAGGAAATTTCCCGTTTAATAGATGAGGTCATGTCATCTTCAACTGCATCCCTGAATGATGAACAGTACCGCAAAAAAATGCAGCGTCGCAAGGAGATACAAGATCAACGTATAGCTAAAGCCATACCAGAAAAAGGTTTAATTATTGTTAATACAGGTAATGGCAAGGGTAAGACTACTGCTGCTTTGGGTATGGTCATGCGATCGCTTGGTCATGGATATAAAGTAGCGATCGTCCAATTTATTAAAGGTGCTTGGGAACCTTCAGAAAAGCGGGTTTTTAGTCATTGGCCAGATCAACTAGAGTTTCATGCAATGGGTGAAGGTTTCACCTGGGAAACCCAGGACCGTGATAGAGACTTGGAGAAAGCTAACGCTGCTTGGGAAAAATCTTTAGAATTTATCCGCAACCCAGAGTTTAAACTTGTACTCTTGGATGAAATTAATATTGCTCTCAAACTTGGTTATTTACAAGTTGAACAAATCTTAGCAGGTTTAGCCGAAAAACCACGAGATAAACACATAATTCTTACAGGTAGAGGCGCACCACCGGCTTTAATTGAAAAAGCGGATCTAGTTACAGAAATGACTTTAATTAAGCATCCTTTTAAAGATCAAGGAATTAAAGCGCAAGCGGGAATAGAGTATTAAAATCAAGAAGTCAGTAGGGGTTTAGCACTGCTAAACCCGTACAGGAGTCAGAATATTTCAAATATTGATTTTGGGCGTAACTGTTAACAAGCTGAACGCTGACTGCTAATAGCAAAATGCTTACCTGAAATGTTGACTACAAGCTTGTAAAATTTTTCTATCATTAGCACTAACAGAATTTAATTGATGATAGTCTTGCAGTTCTATAGAATAAGCATAGGTAGCAGTATCTTCATCGGTGAAGGTGGGTATTCTGCTAGTAGTTGAAACTTGAGTAACACCAGTTTCACCAGGAGAGCTAGTTACCGTCATTGCTAACTCACCAGATTGAGCAATTGTACCTTGAAAACAGCTAAACTCAGAACTGGGCATATACAAAGCACCAATTACCTTTCCTTGCTGTTTTTGAAACACAATATAACCTTGTCCTAACTCGTTTGGTGTTGAGGACTGTCCATAAAGATAAATTCCATCTTTTTCAGGAAAATTAACAGGTGATTTTCCTCCTCTTTGTTTTGTAGTTGTGGGTATATTGTGTAACGTTCTATTTAAAGCTTCAGATTCTACATTTTGTGGTTCAACAGTATTTAACTGAAGTTGACTTCTTTGATCTCTAATATCTCGCAGTCTTGACAAAAGAGAGTTTTCATTGTTACTGTGAATTTGATTTGTATAACTTGGTAAATTCGCTGCTGTGGCTGTAGATTTCAGGTTAATTTTCACCTGTTCACTAATTACACCTAAACCTAAAATTCCAAATGTAATTAGTAAGCCAACAACGGGAAGTTTGAATTTACCTTGGGGAATGAACTGACAATTTTTGTTAAGCACCCGACATCTCCTGTAACTAAAATAACTACTGTTATCTACTTACCTAAATAATAACCAAACACCAATACTTAAAGATTCCTGCAAAAGTTTTATCTATATTATCTGGAATAAAAAACCATCAAAAGATGAAGTTTTTATAGATTTTAGTTGATAATCTCAAAATATCATTGTTGAAAAGTGTAATGCTTCGCATTAGAGAGTCATTCTTGTGGGAGATGACAAAAATCTTTTTACCAACTTTGATTTAATATTTAATTGAGATATCTTAAGTTTGACATTTGTATTGTCAATTCCTCAATGGGTGAAAACAGATAAAGTATTGATCCTGATCACTTGATTGGATATCAAAGTTTGATATAAACCATTAACTGACATCTTGATGATCATGGGTCTAAAGATTAACTACAACAGCAAACCTGGGGATTTCGGATCAGAGCAAAAAAAAATTCAGTAAAAATTCCTGGGTAAGTGAAATACTAACCAAACCCCTATTCCCTAAAAAAATTGCCTCCTAAATATTAGGAGGCGAACCGCCAAAAGTCATATTTTCTAACAAGCAGGTGCTTGTCTACGCTTTTAGCTGGCAACGTATTCTTTAACATTGGCGCGACGACGGCGTAAATGTGCAAGTGCTTGATGTTCTAGTTGACGGACTCGCTCACGGCTAAGGTTCAACCGTTCACCAACTTTCGCCAAGGACATTTCATTACCATCTTCTAAACCAAACCGTAAAGCTAAAACTTCCCGTTGTTGGGGTGTGAGTTCTGCCAACAGGTTATTTAAGTCTTGGCGCAAAAATTCCTGAGTGGTGTAATACTCTGGAGATGGACCTTCATCTTCCAACATTTCTTGCAGTTCGGTGTCTTGGTTATCACCAACCCGCACATCTAAAGAAACTGGTTGACGTGCCATATTCAGATATTCACGAATCTGAGCAGGTTCTAATTCCAGTTCTTTGGCGATTTCTGTTGGTGTTGGAGACCTGCCCAACTTTTGCGCCAACTCCCGTTGCACCTTTTTAATTTTGTTCAGCTTTTCGGTAATATGGATAGGTAAGCGGATAGTGCGACCTTGTTGAGCGATCGCTCGTGTAATCGCTTGCCGAATCCACCAGTAAGCATAAGTCGAGAATTTATAACCCCGCATGGGATCAAATTTCTCTACCCCCCGTTCTAAACCTAATGTTCCTTCCTGGATCAAATCCAGAAATTCCATGTTTCGTTTCTGGTATTTTTTGGCGATCGCCACAACCAAGCGCAAATTCGCTTCAATCATTTTTTGCTTGGCTCGCTTACCTAACGCCACCGTATGTTTAACTTCATTTTCTGATTGGTTAACATGGGCAGCCCATTCTGCTAAACTAGGTTCATGGTCTAGTTTTTTCGCTAAAGCTTCTTTACCTTCAAGCAGCGTCATCATTTGCTGCACTTGCTTCCCATAAACAATCTCTTGCTCACGGGTTAGTAGTGGCACACGGCCAATTTCCCGCAGATAGGTTCGCACCATATCAGCCGTAAATTTGGCATTCAGGTTTTCAGTTTCGTTGTTAACAGTAGGCATTGGTGCGTTGTCCTCTACTCCCTATACAAAATCAATCTTTTCTCAACTAGGGTGAATTAATAAGGGCGGCATACACATCCATAGACATCATCAAAGCTACTATAAGCAATATATTTATTTATATAGCCGTTGTCACGACGGTGCTACCCTGGCATGGGTTCCCCCCAACCCTCCTTTAATTTTGGAATATCTTAGAAGCACACTGGTTGGTTTTCAAGAATTCTTCCTTTCTTGTGTGGATGACAGCATTTGTCAAACACGAAGTCAGTATGAGTTTTACTTTTCTTATGGTACGGCAAATTTGGCAGATAGTAAAGAGCAGCAGCTAAATCTTTCTATTATAAAGTAAAATGGACTGACTGCTAAATTTTATTTTCAACTTCCTTAAAACCCTAACTATAGCAGGAGTCAGGTGTCAGGAGTCAGGAGCAAAACCCTTTTGTAGTAAGAGTTTCATGATTAATTGATTTCCTCACTACTCTGTCTACGGCTATATATCTATAGTGACGTTAAAAACCCCTCTGCTGTTGCTTACAAGTGGCTGGATAACCGAACTTATCAAGCTACCCCGATGGAGGGATGTCACGATCTTATAATAATTCAGGAGTCAGGATTCAGGATTCAGGATTCAGGATTCAGTGGTTCGACTTCGCTCACCAACCGGAGTCAGGAGTCAGGAGTCAGGATTCAGTGGTTCGACTTACTTCGACTGCTCTCAGTACAAGTCGCTCACCAACCGGAGTCAGGATTCAGGAGTCAGGATAAAGTATTTTCTTCTCCCCAATCACCAATCACCAATCACCAATCACCAATCACCAATCACCAATCACCAATCACCAATCACCAATCACCTATCACCAATCACCAATCACCAATCACCAATCACCAATCACCTATCACCTATCACCTATCACCCTAAAATTACTAAAAACCTAAGTCAGCTTTAGCGAGTTCTGCGGCCGCGAAAACTTCTGCATCTGACTTTTCTTCCCAAACTTGATCCCCAATTTCCCCATAAAACACCGTATCATATGGTCTAGTACGCACTACTACTGGCATGGGTACGGCATGACCTAAAATTAAAGCTTGTTGTTTAGAGTCTAACTTGGCTAATACTGAACGCAAAGCACCACCACCCGATACACCTGTAAAAATCGCATCAATATCTTTTTCGTCGTTAAGCAGAGCAGTTATGCGAGTACCAATTTGGGACATAACTTCATTATCTATCCCAGACGGACGCTGATCAACTACCAAAAGTGTTACAAAATATTTCCTCAGTTCCCTGGCTATAGTCCCAAAGATGGTACTTTGTACCACTGCGGGATCAAGAAAACGATGGGCTTCTTCTATTGTAATCATTAATGGTGTTGGCCGATCCAAGGGATTTTTACTTTGGAGAAATTTATCTGCTCTTTTGACATAATGCTCATGTATACGTCTGGTGATCATATTTGTCACCAACATATAAGAGAGCATATTCGATTGTGAACCAAATTCTATCACTACATTTTTGCCAGCTTCCAAAGATTGTACTATTTTTTTAATATAGTTGTGGGGACAAACTGCCCGCATATATTTTAAACTATCTAAACGCAATAATTTACGCTGCAAAGAAGTGATTGAGCCTGGATGTCCTGGCTTGTCTTCACAAAACATTTTAATATCCTCACTGGTCATGTTGAACAATTGAGGAATCCAAGATTTACCTAACTCATTACATAAGATATTGGCATTATCTAAAGCTGCTTCGGTAATACCTAACTCTCTAGCACATAATTTGATATCTTCTACTTCTATTTGTTCATAACTTAAATATAGTTCTTGTGCATCTCTGACACCTCTGCGTTTTGTTGATTCTGGATCAAGAGTATAAACTTCGACTTTACCGGGAAATAACTGTTTTAAACCTTTAACTGTGTTAACTTCTTTACCTTCTGCTACTGCTTCCCAGCCATATTCTGAGTGCATATCAAAAATTAAGTTAACAGCGGCATTTTTACGAATCACACCGGCTAAAAGTAAGCGTGTCAGAAAAGATTTACCAGTCCCAGATTTACCAAAAACGCCGTTACTTCGTTCCACAAAACGGTTTAAATCAATACAAATCGGTACATCCATATCTAAGGGTTTACCGATAGAGAAGTTGTTTCTGTGGGGGTCATCTTCCCAACCAAACACCCGCCGAAAATCCTCTTCATTAGCTTCATAAACTTGGCTAAAATGACTAGGTATAGTTTTTACAGGTAGCAATTCCATTGTGGTGCTGGTTTGAGGTTGGAAAGAAGCTAAACCTGTAGCAGATGGTACAAAGGGATTGAAAGATTTACCGTTAATAGAGGAAAAAGATTCATTGGTTTCCGGGGTAAACATTAACATGGGTGCGAGGTTGATCATCCCATAAGTACCGCTTCCCGCTAAAATCTCCCGTAAAAAAGTATCTTCCCAACCAGGGGGGTTAGCAATAATTCGCGCATTTGCTGTTCCTAAAGATACATCTGTCAGCATACAGAAAAAACGCGATCGCACCCCTTGAACTACAAGAAATTTACCCACCCGCATATCTTCCACAGAAATATCCGGGTGTAATCTCACTTCTAAACCTCCAGTGAGAGAACCTTCAATAACTGAACCTAATGGTTGTCCTAAATTCATTTTAAATAGGTAATTGGTAATTGGTAATTGGTGATTGGTGATTGGTGATTGGTGATTGGGAAATTTCTTTCTGTCACCTGTCACCTGTCACCTGTCACCTAAATTAATTAATCAATTTGTATCGAAGTAGGTGCGCTTCCGGTAGCGGGGGGTTTACCTGTTAAGGGTTTTCTGAATTGTTCATAGAGGCGATCGCGCCAGGTGAAAAATGGTTCATAATCAGGATTATCTGCTAAGATTGGTAATCCTTTACCTCTGAGAGATTCTGGTAAATCCAAATAAGGACCTGCTGGAAACTTCAATAATATTGATAATCCCGCAACTGCCAAATCAGCTATAGTGGGTTCATCTCCCAACAGATAAGGACTATCTGATAATAGTTCTGTGAGGATTTCTAAATCTTGTTTTAAACTAGCGATCGCAGAATTGATCACATCAGGAGTAAAACCCACCCCAAAACCCAAAACATTGAGAAAATCACCTGGTACACCTTCAACCACAGATTTCAAAATATCTGGTGTGGAGACTGGTAATAAAGATTTGCGGAAACTTTGATCTTGACTGATCGCAGCAAACAAAGCTTTTCTACCCTTAATTCCCATTGTCTCATCTGCCCAATCTTCTAATAATAAAGCCTGAGCGCGTTTTTTCTTATCTGTTGGTATCAGTGGACGATCTGGGTATTCCGAGTCTAAATACTTAGCAATTTCCGTCGAGTCTACAATATATCTATGACCATCTTTTAATACTGGTACTTGTTTTTGACCAGTCAAACGAAACAATTCTACTTGTCCAATTCCGGGAGTGACTTCAATTTTGTGATACTCTAAGCCTTTATAATCAAGGCATAGACGGACTTTTTCTGAATATTGAGAGAGTTCCCACTGATATAATTCCAGCATATTCTATTCCGTGCTAACTAACTTATTTATCTATTTTACAATTCTATCTTGAGTTTAAGTAATTTTTCTAGTAAGCGAACAGTTTATTGTTGATTTAATGTCCGATGTAAGTATTCAGCTATCAGTAATCAGCTATTCTCTAGAGAGAGACTGATTTAATAATCAGGATGCTCTCATTTTATCAAATTACACCAGTGTTAATGAGAGCAATTTAAAGCCTATTATTGATGGTTTTCTTTTTTCTTACTGACTGCTGAATGCTTAATTTCCGATTAACCTTAAAAATTTCTTTAATTCTTTTCAGAATATATTTTGATTGAACAATCAACGTATTGTCAATTATCAAGCCCTCAAAACTATGCTTCTATTTATAGAATTATGGGCAAACAAATCAACAAAAAATCTAATTGATAATTTTGCAAAAATTATAATTCATTTGATTTATTTATCGTTTAACGAACATCTAATGAAGAACATCTAAAAAAAATTGGAAGTCTTTTCCAAATTCGGTTTTTCTCAAGTAAGTTTTTGTAGGTTGGGTTAAGCGATAGCGCAACCCAACAAAAGCTTATAAATGTTGGGTTTAGTTCCTCAACCCAACCTAAATAATTTTATTTTTTGGGCTTAACCGAAAAGTATTGAAATAGGAACTGGATAGATACCCAACTTCTTTAAGAAGTCGGGGATATGGATATTACGTTTTTTAAGGTTGAGTTACTGACAACTGGCGAAGATTGGGTGATTTGGGCATATAAGCGCAAAATAAACCATCATTCCCAAAATGCTAAAATTGCCATCAGTTGATAGCTAAATCCTGCTGATGACAATTCAGGTGAATGAATATGTCAAAACTTATCTTAACAGCATTACCTAATTTTTGGCAAAAACTGGAAAACCGCTCTCGGTTAGATTTTGGTTGAACGAAATGTTATAAGTTTTTATGTAGCTTGTTAAAAATGAAGACAAAAAAAATTTATGAAGGCTAATTACAGCAAATTATTGACCAATATCGCTGGAATATTGGGAGTAACAGGAGTTAGTCTCCTGATTACTTTACCATCTAGAGCAGAAGTAGTGCCAAATCATGATGCCAACATAAAAAGTAAAACACAGATAGCCCAGTCTAGCGGCGATGGAGTGCTGAATCCTAGACCAAGTATTTTCAACGAACCTCCCTACAACCGTGGTACTGCACCTAGCGAAACTCCAAAAGTCACACCACCACCAGTCAGAAACAGACCTGGAACTTCAACACCAGCTACTCCCAGCACTAAACCAACCGAAACCACAGAAACCAAAAACGTTGTAGAAGTTGCTGAATCAGCGGGTAATTTTAAAACCCTCATCAAAGCTTTAGAAGCGGGTGGACTTAAAGAAACTTTGCAAGGTGCTGGACCATTTACAATTTTAGCGCCCACAGATGAAGCCTTTGCTAAACTACCACAGGACGCGGTGCAGGATTTGTTAAAGCCAGAAAACAAAGAGATTTTGGTGAAAATTTTAACTTATCACGTCATACCAGGTAGAGTTCTTTCTAGTGATTTAAAATCTGGAGAAGTCACCAGCTTACAAGGAGACCCCATTAAGGTTCTAGTCAATCCTTCTAGGGGAGTATTTGTGAATGATGCTCAAGTAACAAAAGCAGATATTCCCGCAAGTAACGGTGTAATTCATCAAATTGATAATTTGATTTTGCCACCAAGTCTGTAAAATCAACCCCTTGCAAATACAGCAGAATTCAGGAGTCAGGAGTTTTTTTATTTTGGATTTTGGATTTTGGATTTTGGATTTTGGATTGTTTTTGTTATCTCCAATCTAAAATCTAAAATCTAAAATTTTTCTCCCCAGTCCCCAATTACCAATTACCAATTACCAATTAATTACCAATTAATAAAAAATGTAGAGACGCTACCTGCAACGTCCCTACAAATTAATTAGCTTATTTCAAAGCTAACCGCTTGCAAAAACTGAAAATTAATAATGTGCAATTGAAAATTACCTATACTTGAAAGAAAAAAGATTGACTTGTCAAATGGAAAACTGTGATCTTTTTCCGCTGAAAAAAGGGAGACTTGAAGAATGGGGTAATTATCAATTGTCAATTATCAATTATCAATTGGTAAATTAGCGAGATTTAGCCGTAGTTTTTCCGTCACCAGACTGAGCTTGTTGAAGTAACTGTGGTAGTAACTGCTCTAGTTTTTGCGCTGTTTGTTCTTCTTGCTGCAAATTTTGTTGTAGCAACTGTACCACTTGGTTTTGTCCCATCTGTTCAGCACCTTTGATCAAGCACCGATAACAAGCAATTTCCAAATGTTCGACTACTAACTGTCCACCTGCTATTCCCTGTTCGAGAATTTTTTGACTTTCAGCAGCCAAAAGCATGAATTTTTGACCGTCACTGATCACACCAGCAGCAGCATCACAAGTAACTCGTTGTGGTTGTTGTCCCAGAGTGGTAAAAACCTGCTCTAAATTTCTAATTTGTTGCTCAGTTTCGCGGATGTGGGTTTCAATTAAAGACTTCAATTGATTGTTTTGACAACATTGCCACATCATCTGTTGAGCTTCTAAAAAGCGATGTTCAGCATCATACATCGCACCAATTTCGTAAATGAATTTATCTTGTGAGCTAGAGATTTTTTTTACGCCAGGACGTTCGCTCAGTTGAACCATTGTTTTTCTCCTGAAGGTTAAACGCTGTTTCCAACAGTCGTTCCTTATAACCCTACGTTTAGCCTTGAGTCTTCTCTTCATACCTAAGATACAGTTTATATGTTACATTTAACGGCTATTTGTGCAGCTAAACATAAGACTTGGGGTAGATTTGGTTGATTAAGTTAAAGTAAAGATAGGTAAAGATAGTGATTTCATATAAATGACTGCTCCCAACTTAGAGATAATTTCTACTCAGTTAGAAAGTCCAAATTTGCGCGATCGCATGGTAGCCCTTGCTAACCTGCGGAATATACCATCAGAAGATGCTGTACCTTTGATTAAAAAGGTATTGAATGATGAATCTTTGCAACTGCGATCAATGGCAGTATTTGCTTTAGGTATCAAACAAACCCCAGAATGTTATCCTATTCTGGTGAGGATTTTGGAAACTGACCCAGATTATGGTATCCGTGCTGACGCTGCCGGTGCTTTGGGATATTTGGGTGATAACAGAGCAGTTGAGGCACTATCACGGGCATTTTATGAAGATACAGATTGGTTAGTTAGATTTAGTGCCGCTGTGGCGTTAGGTAATATTAAAGACTCCCGCGCCCATGATATTTTAATTCAAGCACTGGATAGCCAAGAAGTAGTGATCCAACAAGCTGCTATTTCAGCTTTGGGAGAAATTAAATCTATTGACTCTGTAGATTATATCCTGCGCTTTGCTCAAGCCGAAGATTGGTTAGTGCGTCAGCGTCTAGCAGAAGCTTTGGGTAATCTCCCTACTCCCAAGAGTGTTTCAGCTTTGAAATACTTAGAAAAAGACAGTCATCCTCATGTTGCCCAAGCTGCAACGATTTCTCTCAAGAGACTCCAAGAAATAGAAAATCAAGTTTAGGCAACGCTTCCTGTTAACGTTTAATAATAAAAGTGGTAAGCATTCAGCTATCAGTCGTCAGCAGTCAGCTTTTGAGGCTTACACCCAAAATACCTATTTGATAACCAACAAATTTCTTAAACATTCTGACTCCTGACTCCTGACTCCTGACTCCTTACTTACTTTGTATTTTGCGCCAGGATAATTTGATTCATGAATATTGAAGAGTTTTTTGAGTTAAGTGCTGGGAAATGGTTCTCTCACCGTACAAGTCACCATTTGGCCTTTAAGCAATCAGAAGATGGTAAATCAGACATCGTGATTGAAATGCTGGCCGCAGATCATCCAGAAGTAATCAAACTCTGTGAACAGTATGAAGTTCATCCCAGTACAGCTTCCTGTGGTGCGAGAGTTACCTGGAAGGGAACAATGGAATGGGATGAAGAAAAACACGAAGGTTCTACGGTTTTAGTTACTGTACCTGATGCAGATAAACCCGGAGAAGGTAAGTTACTGCGAGAAATGGGTTATGCAGAAAAAGCACCCGTAGCAGGAACTTACAAAATGGGTGAAGATGGTGCTTTAACTTTAATTACTGAGTATGAAACCATGTGGTCTGAGGAAAGACTATGGTTTGCTAGTCCTAATCTGCGGATGCGGGTAAGTGTCCTCAAGCGTTTTGGTGGTTTTAGTATGGCTTCTTTCACTTCTGAGATTCGCATGGGTGCGACGGAAGCATCTAAAAAAGCGATGGAAGCAGCTAATACAGTTAACGCCAGCGCCGGTTAACAAATTTTTGATTGACAAAGTAGGGGTTTAGCATTGCTAAATCCTTACCTTACCTGAACTCACAATGTAAGGGAGCATCCCAAATGTGTAAGTTGATTTTTTTTGATTGAACCGCAAAGGACGCAAAGTACACAAAGGTAAGAGGTTTTCCGAGAGTTTTTGGTGTAGCAGCGTTTATTTTTTCAAAATTGGGATGCTCTGTGTTTTTATAGTAAAAAACTCATTGTATTAACAATGAATAACAAAGGATTCAGGGTTGGGGTGTGGGAGAGCGATCGCGCTTTTAGCAATTGATAATTGACAATTGACAATTGATAGTTGTTTCATTTAAGGTTTTCCAGGTTTGACAATTATCGCCATCTTGAAAAAATGCACCTGAATGAATGTATTAGGTTTTATTAATCTAAAATCTTAAACCCACACCACCCTGTAAAGATAAAGCCGTACCTCCACCATTGCGGTAAGCATCAAAAGCAATAATAGCATTACCAAAAATCACAGTATTACTATTAGGGACAACATAATCAATACCTGGTTGCAAAGCAAAACTAATTTTATTACCTACAGGGGAAGCAGTATCACCACTAGTTAAAACCATTCCCGCACCTAAATAAACATCAGTTTGCCAATTGAGGGGAACATCATAAGAAACTGTAGGTACAATTGCTGTACCTTGACCAATTAAAGCTTGAGCGCGGAAAGATACGGGTGTTTCTAGTAATTTGTAGCGAACAGCCAAAACTCCACCCAGTTGGGTATCCTCAGTTAACCCAACAACAGGACCAATACCCACATAACTACCATAAGCTACTTGAGCTTGTGCAGGTTGATGATTGATTAGCAGATTCAGAACCACACCAGTACCTAAAACTGCAACTAAAGATTTAAAAGACTTCATATTATCTCAATAACTATGTTATCAATATTACTGCTAACTAATGGGTAATTGGTAATTGGTAATGGGTAATGGGTAATTAATTATATTTTTCCCAATCACCAATCACCAATCACCAATCACCAATCACCAATACTATGGACAACGGGAATGAATACCGCCCTTGGTACAAATGAAAGCGAGTTGCTGGGCATCTAAATTTTTAGCATTGCTAAAATCGACACCTTGGACTATGGCAGCTTGTGAACCGAGATCGGAAGTTTCTACAAACCTATCTCCGGGATCTTGTTTACCAGGAAAAAGTATAGTGCCTTGAAAATCAGCACCGTCTAAATTTGTACCCCGTAAATCTGCACGACTGATATCAGCATTTCGCAGGTTGGCATTTTTCAGGTTGGCAGAGCGTAAAACAGCACCAGCAAGACGAGCTGCACTGAAATTAGCATTGGTAAGATTAGCATGATCTAAATAGGCTTCAGATAAATCTGCACCTTGCCAATTGGTGTTAGTTAAATTGGCATAAGATAATTGTGTACCTATAGCAGAAACACGACCTAACTGAGCAGCATACATATCTGCTTCCATTAATTTTGCGTCGCTGATATCTGCCCCTGTGAAAATCGCATCTTCCAAAATTGCCTTTTGCAAATCGCTACTAATAAGTTGGGTACTGCTGAGGTTTGCACCCACTAACCGAGCATGAGATAAGTTAGCTTTATTCAGGGTAGCGCGGCTTAAATCACTGCGTTTCATTAACACACGACTGAGGTTAGCTTCGGTGAGATTGGCTTGTTGGAGTTGAGTTTTAGTCAAATCAGCAATGACATCATCATAAGTATCCCAACGTCCATCTTCACCTGCACTACGAAAGCGACTACCTTTTAATTGAGCTTGGTTAAGATTGGCAGATTTAAACACAACTCCCGATAAATCAGCATTTTCTAGTACCAAGTTAAATACAGAACTTTCTTCAAAGCTTTTTGCACCCAATTGGATGCTACTTAAATCAATGTCATTAATTTTGCCACTATAGACAGACAAAATTTTGTTGATTGCCTGTTGGTTAAGATTTAATTGTTGTTGTCTGATATTTCGGAAGTTGCCGCCTGATTCCAGTTCCCTGGCAAGAAACAGATTCATGCGTTTTAATTCTGGTAAAGCTTGGGTTCCAATATTTGCCAGCGCCTGTTGAATAGTATCGAGGATGTTGGGGTCAGTTTCCTGCACCAGTAAATCCACCAAAAATTTGATGGACTGTGTATCATTAATACCACCCAAGGCGAGAATAGCCCTTTGACGCTCTTCGTCGCTGAGACCAAAGTTAGGATTAATTTGTTTTACGAGTTCGAGAAACTTTTGAGTGTTAACCAACTGGGTTTTCCGCTGGTTTTCTTGGGTTTGGATGTAAATTTGTGTGCCTACTAAAGTTGACAACACAGCAATCATGCTGGTTACACCCACCACAAACAAGGTAAAATTAGGACTGCGGGCTATTTTTAGCTTAGGGATAGACTCCTTAATAGATTTATCTGCTGGTTCTTCATTTTCAGGCTGTGGCGGCTCGCTGGTATTTTCTACAGGTGTTTTGATTGGTTTGTTGATGTCTTTAACATCTATGGTGTATGTACCAGCTAACTGATCATGGAAGGCGCGACGACGTTTTTGGGAAGTCCAACCCATGCCTTCACCCAGCACTAAAACAATAGCTAAAAATGTAAATAAGCCTAAATTGGGAAATGCAAAGCTGTAGCGCCAAAGGATATAAGCAATAGAAACTGGACTAGTCCAGCGTCCTAGCCCTTCACGAATTACAACAGTTCTTAAACCAGGAACTTTACCCTCATCATTAACAACCCGCACCCCAAACCAACGTTTGGGAATGGTGCTGCCGGTTTTACCCAGTAAATACAACTGCCATCCTGAGAGGACTAGAGGTGTTAAGAGGGCGATAGTCCATAAAAAATTAGTGGGGCTGGCAACATTACGAATACCATAACTAATTGGTAGGGCTAAAGGCCGGGCGATCGCTCTTTCTGTGAGTACCAACACCGGATTTAAAGGTACTCTTTGCAGATCGCTGCGAGAATTGGCATAAACACCAATGCCAAAGGGAATTAACCCACTGGCTACCACTAATGTAATTTCTGCTGCCCAAGCGCCTAAACGCCTTGTTGCTAAGGGCAGGGATTTAACTTTTTCCGGTTTTTGGGACTGATTAGATTGATCAATATTTGTCCTCACAGTTGGGGTAGTCATTGCATAATTTCCCTTTGATTCTATGTTTACGCCAATCTATACAAAACAAATTTTTGGCGGCGCGGTTAAAATAGGCTATTGCTTACGTTGCAAGCTATTAGACACCAAAAATTTGTATCCAAGATACACTAACCCCGCCAATAGTGCCAGACTGATCACAGATGCTACCAATCTAAAGACTGTTTGCAGTACCATGAAGCCCAAGAGTATTCCTATACCAACAACAGCCAGCTTTTTGATCCCTGATAAACCTTGAAACCAAATTTGCGATCGCTCAAAATATCGGTTTAATTTAGCAAACATAGTTTGATTTGTCTGTTTTTGCGTCTTTTGTGGGTTAGGTTGGGTGGAAAATGAATTTATTTGAGCTTCTAGTTGTTCTAAACGACGCTGCAATTCTTCTTCTGGTTGAGGATTCATAATTTTTGTTGCCTCTGTTATGGATTCTACAACCGACCAAGTATATCCATATTTGGGGGTTGTGTTAGAGATTTTAGCTAATATCTATATGTACAAAACCTCTGTAGGTACGGAAATTAATGTATCTTGCCTCTAGCCAGAATTTTCTACCTGCTATATAAAACCTAGACAAAACTAGACTTTACTTTCTACTTCAACGGGAGCATGGGAGCAGTTATCCCTCGGTAGACTTTCACGCTTTAGCCAAACGCGATAAATTAATTGCAGCATTCAGATCCCTATCCATCTCAAAACTACAGTTATCGCAGTGATAAATTCTTTCAGATAAAGAAAGACTATCTTTTCTATGTCCACAGTGAGAACAGGTTTTACTTGATGGATAAAATCTATCAGCAATTATAATTTCACAACCAAACTTTTTAGCTTTATATTCTAGCTGACGCTTAAACTCATGAAACCCACAATCAGCTACTGCTTGAGCTAATTTATGGTTTGATAGCAATTAATATTTCCTGGGTTTTGTTTAACTTGAGTTTTGTTTTGATAGATAAAAGCATTGCTCGACCTCAACACTGTATTTCTTTGCTTTCTAAATCTGACATATCTTGTACAGGGTTGTCAATTTGAGTCTACAGGTTTTAATCCCTGGATAATCAGTAAATAATCTTCAGTATAAAAACGATGCCCCGACAATGTTCTTTTGGCTGGAAGTCTTCCTTCAACATCCCATCTTTGCAAGGTCTTGACTGAAACTCCGATTTTTTTAGCAAATTCATGAGGTTTAAACATAAAGTCACTCATAGGTTTGTTTATGAGTGTACAGGTTTGTCTATTAAATTGTCAACTTAGGACAAGCTCTCTCGTATCAATTCAGGATATTTTTATGCTGAGTTACAAATTCACCCAATTCCCAAATCAAAGACCCAATTATTTCAATAACAACTCAATAAAAATTTATACTTGAACCTTGGGAACAACAAACCATTGTCTTGAGTCTAATAGGCCAGAATATATATCACTATATTAATCTATTCTATCAATAGTCGGGAGCATGAATAAAAATGAAGACATTAAAACTACTGACTTTTGTTCCCGCAACTTTGGCAATGAGTTTGGTATTTAACCAAGCTGTTTTAGCACAGACTCCATTTATCCAAATTAACAAGCAACTTCCAACAGATCCTTTGGTTGTTAATGGCACATCTGAGGGAAAAGTTCAGAGTAATTGCGGGAATATTACCACTCAACCTAGTCAAGTTCTTCAGGTACAAGAATCTTTACCTTATTTACGCTTAACTGTTGAGGGACAGGGACAGCCTACAATGTTGATTGATGGACCAGGGGGGCGCTTTTGTGTCTTGGCAGATAATTACTCTGCAAATAAACCCGAACTGGCTGGTTTTTGGGCAACCGGTAACTACTTGGTATATATAGGCAATTTATCAGCAGGAAAGTATAATTATACTCTTTCTATTTCTCAGCAAAAGAAATAAAAATTCAGGAGGCAGGATCAAGAATTAATTTTTCTTCCCCTGCTTCCCCTACACCCTATCCCCGGTTATCTATTTGGGCGCGTTGCAAACTACCAGAAAAGTCAACATAAACACTTTTCCATTCTGTGAATATATCTAAAGCAGTAGTTCCTGCTTCCCGGTGTCCGTTACCTGTTTGTTTTACTCCCCCAAAAGGTAAATGTACTTCTGCACCAATGGTAGGACCATTAATATAGGTGATACCAGCTTCGATATCACGCATGGCTGTAAATGCCCGGTTGATATCGCGGGTGTAAACTGAAGAAGAAAGACCATAATTAGTGTCATTGAGAATAGCGATCGCCTCTTCAAAACTGCTAACCTCAATTAATGCCACCACAGGTCCAAATATCTCTTCTTGGGCTACTCGCATCTTAGGTGTAACTTGATCTAAAATTGTTGGTTCAAAGAAATAACCATTTGCTAATTCTCCATCTGTAGCAATTTCTCCACCAATTAAAATTTTTGCACCTTCCTCACGGGCAATATCTATATATTGCTTAACTCTTTGCAGTTGTTTTTCATTAATTATCGGACCAATATCTATATTAGAATCAGTACCAGCACCCAAGCGTAAATTCTGGGTACGTTCCAATAACATATTAGTAAATTTCTCTTTGATATCCCGATGCAAAATTAATCGACTTGTAGCTGTACAGCGTTGGCCAGTTGTCCCAAAAGCACCCCAAACAGCCCCATCAAGTGCTAATTCTAAATCTGCATCTTCCATCACCACTTGGGCATTTTTACCACCCATTTCTAAACAAACTCTTTTATGAGTGCGTCCACAAGTTGCACCCACAAAAGCCCCAGTTTCGGAAGAACCTGTAAAGGAAACTAAATCAATATTTGGATGTTCAACTAAAGCTTTTCCTGCTTCTTCTCCTACACCGTGAACCAAATTAATTACCCCTGGTGGTAAACCGGCAGATGCAAAAATTTCTATTAATTTAGTTGCACAAGCTGGGGTATCTTCCGCTGGTTTAAGAATGACAGTATTACCGCAAACTAAAGCCGGCATTGCTTTCCAACAAGGAATAGCTACGGGGAAATTCCAAGGAGTAATTAACGCACAAACTCCTATAGGCATTCTCACCGTCATAGCGAATTTATTAGACATTTCTGAAGGTGTCGTTTGTCCAAATAATCTTCTTCCTTCTCCTGCACTGTAAAAAGCACAGTCAATACCTTCCTGCACATCTCCCCTAGCTTCTGTCAGGGGTTTACCCATTTCTCGACTCATTAACTGGGCAAGTTCTTCTTTATTTTCAAGTAATAATTCTCCCACTCGAAAAATATATTCTGCCCTGGCAGGTGCGGGAACTTTACGCCAACTATGATAAGCTTGAGAGGCTGCGGCTACTGCTGCATTAATATCTTCAATTCGTGACCGAGGGAAAATAGCTATAACTTCATTTTTATTAGCTGGGTTGCGACTTTCTAAACTGTGACTTTCTAAACTGGGTTTATGCAACCATTGACCGTTAATATAATTTTGGCAGATGAGTGGAGTTGTCATGTCGCTTCAGTCCAAATTCAAAATTTATAAAGTTGGTATCTTGTAGATTAACCTACAAATTAGCACTCAAAAAAAAGCCATTACCCCAGCCGGAGAACCAGAACCACCACGCAGCCTGAGAATACCAATTACTAAGGTAGCGCCTTGGGGTGGCAGTTGATCTAAATTAGTGAGGTTTTCTAGGACAATACGTGGTTTTTCTAGTATCAAACTATTAGTTGTAAAATTATTATCTTGCCCTGAGTCTACACCGTGGGTATCAATTCCCACCCCGGCAATTTTTCTTTCAGTAATTAAAAACTCGGTAGCTTCACGGCTAAAGCCAGGAAAGTGCATATTTCCATCTGCATCCTGGTTGAAGAAGGCGTTTTTATCTAGCCATTTATGTTGCCAACCCGTATAAAGTAACACTACACAACCAGGTTTAATAGTGCCAAATTCCGCTTCCCATGTCAAAATGTCAGCTACAGTTAAAAGATAATCAGGGTTTTCTGTTGCTTGTTGACATATATCTATAACCACCGCAGGTACTACAAGAGACTGGGCTGAGTATTCATCAATGCTGATACCACCACCGTGAAAACTATTAGGGGCATTGATATGAGTAGCACTATGTTCACCCATAGCAAACCGTCGCAGATAATAACCATCGTCTTGTAGTTCTGCTATAGTGGTAAATTTTACGGGAGGATCACCAGGCCATTGTGGTATACCTGTGTCAATTATATGACTCAGGTGGATAACACGGGAATAGGTGATATTTTTTGGCTGTTGGGGTTGTATAGTAATATTCCTTTGTGATTCGGCTATTATCTATCATCATAAAATAATCCCCCAATTCCTGTAAATACCAGGTCGGTTGGGGGTTAACTACAAGTTTAAAATGTTGCAGCAAAAAGTGAATTTAACCTTAGTGAACACCTAAAAGGTTAATGTTGTGCAAACATAAGATTAAGTTTAGGTAAACTGTCAGAATTGATAATTGACAATTGACAATTGACAATTGTTTCATTCCAGGTTTAAAACCCCCCCAAGCAGTAATAATTAAACGCAGATGGACGCAGATAAACGCAGATAATTTTGTACTTCTTTAGACTAGGAAATGCTATATTCAGGATGGAAAGTGGGATTTTTTGGTGTTTAAGCAGTGAATGTTTAAGAAATTATAACTAAAGGTTGAAAATCTAGGTTAGATAGGTTACATTAATAGAAGTGGTAAAGATTTTTCGACACCACAAGCCCGAACCTTGAAAACCGCATAACTTCCTTGACTGGTGTGGATTGTTTACAGGATCAGTGTTTCCGGTTTTATAATGTCTTAGTTATTGAGAATTTTTTGGCACTTATTGAGAATTAAAAATGTGGTGTGGAAATGGGTGTCTGAAACCCTTGCTGTGTAAGGCTTCCAGAGGTAAACTCTTTCCAAATCAACTTCCCCGCAAGGGGATGGAAACTATAACTTCCCTGTCGCGAGTCACCTCGACGATGATACTTTCCAAATCAACTTCCCCGCAAGGGGATGGAAACCTCTGTAACCTCTACACCAACCAAGAAAACTCCATCCTTTCCAAATCAACTTCCCCGCAAGGGGATGGAAACTCCATCTATAACTGATTCAGGGAGCTCCTCAGTCATGCTTTCCAAATCAACTTCCCCGCAAGGGGATGGAAACGATTGCTCCAGACGGAGCTTACAGTAGGCCTCCTTCTTCTTTCCAAATCAACTTCCCCGCAAGGGGATGGAAACTTACCTCCGCTCCTTTGGGGAGCTGGAAATAATTTACAAACTTTCCAAATCAACTTCCCCGCAAGGGGATGGAAACTTTCCTCCTTGACCACCGATACCGGTTCCGCCGGTGGAGTCTTTCCAAATCAACTTCCCCGCAAGGGGATGGAAAGGAAAAATCTAAATAATAATGGATATTAATTTACAAAAAGAAGAATTTAGCTATGCTTACATTTATGCTATTACCACAGCAGCAGGATATTCCTTTCAAAAGTCATCAAGAATTTTAGATGTAGGCGGAATTGATGCCACAATTACAGGTACAGTAACAGACGATACCCTTTATGAACCACAACTAGATTTACAGGTAAAATCTACCTCACTAGATATCCTCAGTGGAGAAACTATTCGCTATCCTTTAAAAATCAAAAACTACAACGAACTCAGAAAAGAAAGAACCGTTGCACCTCGAATATTAGTAGTTGTTCTCATCCCCGAAAATCTGCAAGAATGGATTAAACAGTCAGAAACAGAACTGTGTTTACGTCGCTGTGCTTACTGGGTTTCATTACGTGGACAACCCCAAACACAAAACACCGAAACCGTTACTGTTTATATTCCTTGCAAAAATGTATTTACAGTTGATGCTTTAAAAAACTTAATGCAAACAATTCAAACAGGTGGGAAATTATGAAAGCAATTATTAATGATGTAGAAATTCTCAATCATTTACAACCTCAACAAATAGACAAATATTTAAAATCTAAAGGTTGGCATGAACAAAGTGTTATTCCTAACAAAGTTTCTATTTGGATACAGGATAACTACCCAGAGAATAAACTCAAAATTCAATTACCTGTAGACCAAAACTTTGATGATTATTCCCAGCGTATATATGATGTGATTGAAACTTTATCAAAAGCCGAAAAACGTTCACAATTCGACATTTTAGGCGAAATTATTACTGATGCACCTAATTTAACTATTCAAGCTGTGGTTAGTCAAATTCAAACACCAAGCACCACAGAATTAAAAGGAGAAATTCAGTTATTTGGCGTGGTATTTGATAAACTGCGACAAATAAAAACTATACTGGAAAATCATGATTATATTTTAGCTATCAAAGCCTATCAAGAACGTTTACCAATTCGTTGTACAGGTGATTTGTTTAAGGAAAATGACCAGTTTATTTTACAAAATCCCCACAATTTTCAAATTGATAATATTTGAATGCTCCTGCCCAACCAACTTCCCCGCAAGTGGATGGAAACACTGCTAAACTACCTATTATTACAACCGGAAAATGCTAAGATTAAGAGTAACCTAGTTCAACCTAACTTCAACACCATGACTAATATTAATATCACTCTACCTGAATCACTAAAAAGTTTTATTGATCAAGAAATTGCCGCAGGTAATTATAATTCAGCGAGTGAATATTTACAACAATTAATTATTCAAGAAGCAAGACGGAAAAGTAAAGGAAGTTTAGAAGATTTTGGAATAAAGTATCAAGAATTGGAAAATGCTTTAGATGAATTAGCTGATGATTTTGCAGCGTGTGTTGGTGCAAACGCGCCTATTTTATCTGATTATGCTGTTAGTCGTGAAAGTATTTATGAAGACCATTATTAAAAATAGAAAATGGAATATTTAGTAGATACCAATATTTTATTACGTCTTTTGCAACGAAATGATTCATTAAATCCCGTGATAAGAAATGCAGTCAGAAAACTAAGAAATAACGGGAATATATTGTTAATTACTCCTCAAAATTGTGCTGAGTTTTGGAATGTTTCTACAAGACCAGCTACAAAAAATGGATTTGGTTTAACACCCAAAGATGCCGATAGACAGTTAAAATTAATTGAACGGATTTTTCCCTTATTATCTGATATACCTACAGTTTACCCAGAGTGGCGAAGATTAGTTGTGAAATTTGGTGTATCAGGTGTTCAAGTACATGATGCGCGTCTTGCAGCGACAATGAAGGCTAATAATATTACGTATATTTTAACAGTTAATACAGGTGATTTTAACCGTTATCACTCTGAGGGAATTATAGCTGTTAATCCAAATTCAGTGTAAAAGTTTCCTATAATAATGGATATCAATTTACAAAAAGAAGAATAAGGTTGAAAATTTAGGTCGGATATGTTACATTAATAGAAGTGGTAAAAATTTTTCCACACTACAAGCCCGAACCTTGAAAACCGCATAATTTCGTTGACTGGTGTGGATAGCTTACAGGATCAGCGTTTCCGGTTTCACAATGCCTTATTTATTGAGAATATTTTGGCACTTATTGAAAATAAAAAATGTGGTGTGGAAATAAGGCTCTAAAACCCTTGCTCTGTAAGGCTTCTAGAGGTGAACTCTTTCCAAACCAACTTCCCCGCAAGGGGATGGAAACCTTCTGTCTTCTCTCCTCGGAAGGAGTTGAACATATTTCTTTCCAAATCAACTTCCCCGCAAGGGGAATTAATGTAAAACCAATAACCCGACTGGGAATGAATTCCCAGTCTAATAACAAAAGTCATCTAAAGATGACTAAAATCAAGGTAAAATTTGTAGGGGTAAAGCAAAAGCTTGATGGTGTCAACTTAACCGCAAAATGTTTTCTCTGTTCGCTTCCACACCCGTCATGAAATGATAGCGTAGTGTGGCGTAAGCCATATTTCATGGCTAATAGTCAAAGTTTACTCAAGTAAACTATAGATTTTTCGGTATTTTTAGTCATCTTTAGATGACTTCTGCTATGAGACTGGGAATTCATTCCCAGTCGGGTGATGGGTTTTACGTTAAGTTGACATAATTAAGCTTTTGCTTTATCCCTAAAATGCGTGTTTATTTAAAATAAAAATCATTACTGTTACCTCCTACCCCTGCTTTCTCTCTCTGTCACCTGTCACCTGTCACCTGTCACCTCTCCCCTAGTTGCATAAAAAGTGGAGGTTTTCATTTTTTGTGCTATAACCCACACAGAAAATGAAATTAAAAAGTAACGACTATATGGAACTAGACAAACTAACCAGGTTTAAAGAGTACGGTGAGTTTATTCTCCGCAAAATTGACTCTGTACCGCAACATCCCTCCCAGCAAGAAGATTGGGTTCCTACTAGCCTGGATGACTGTCTAATGCGCTTGCGAGAAGCTGCACAGAAGACTGTGGAAATGGCAACTTCACCTGTGAAAATTGGTGTGATGGGTGAATTTAGCAGTGGTAAAAGTTTGCTGTTAGGAAGTTTAATTGGTTTTGCTGATGCTTTACCTGTCAGCGAAAATCCCACTACGGGAAATGTGACTGCAATTCATATTAAACCACAGGAAGGTTTTGCTACAACAAAAATAGATAATTACACCGTTGAGTATTTATCTCATGAAGGGGTAAATGAGTGTTTACACTTCATGTTATCAGAAGCAAATCGTCGCGCTGTGGCTGCTGGTTTACCACCTTTACAAGTTTCTAAAATTAAAACTGGTAAGGATATTTCTCTTTGGTGTGAGGAAGCTTGGAAGAGTTCCAATAATTTAGAATTACGCTATTTATTGCGTGAGTTGGTGTTATTTTTGCGGGCTTATCAAGCTTATGGTGAAGCTTTATGTGGTAAGCATTATCATATTGATGCAGAAACAGCAAAAGACGGTTTACAATTAATTGATTTGCCGATGGCGATTCAAACTTTAAAATTTGATGATCTACCACCTGCACATATTCGTTTACCTAATGCGCCCCAAGTTCTGCGAACTCAATTATTACAAAATAGTTTTTACCTGATTCGTAGAGTTGATATTGAGGTCAAAATATCAAGGGAAATTTGGGATTTATCTGGTGCGGAAGAATTTGTTTTATTAGATTTTCCGGGTTTAGGTGCGGCTAATTCTGGTGCGCGAGATACTTTTTTATCATTGCGAGAATTGGCACAGGTGCAAACAATTTTAGTTTTATTAAATGGTAAATCACCGGGAAGCGATCGCGCTAACAAAATATTTACCATGATGCAGCAACAACGCCCAGGACAGGATTTAAAAGATTTAATTCTTGTAGGTGTGGGGCGTTTTGATCAATTACCTTTAGAAAATGAAGGTGGTGAAAGAATTTTAGATTTTTTAATTGAAGATCATCCTAATTCCCAACCTTTACAAACAGAGGTAGTTTTTCAAAAATTGAAAGTTCTGCAAACTATTATTGATGGTGCAGAGGCTTTTACTAGCCAAAAAGATAGGATTGTTTTATTATCCCCATTGTTAGGTTTAGCAGAATTAGCCAAACGTTCTACAAAAGTGAAAGCAGGTTCAGAAGAATTTTTAGCTAATTTAGATTATCCTGATTATTTGGAACGTTCTAGGAAATTACAAGAAAAATGGGGTAAACTCAGTGATAAACTTTTAGAAAGTGAACCGCGTAATGCGTTAGGTAGACAATTAGGTTATTTTGCTCAAGATGGGGGTGTTAGTAAACTGCGGGAATTGATTCAAAATCATGTGAATACTCATGGTTTAAAACAATTAAATGAAGATACTCGCAGGGCGGCGGATGTGATTCATCAACAACAAGAACAACTGAAATATATCCTGGCAGAAATTCATGAACAAGGTATACCTACAGCAGATAGTCCTGCTTTAATGGAGTTACGTTTAGCAATTGAAAGTTTAGATAAAACCTACAGAAACTTTCAAAAAGACTTGGGTAAAGAACCACTCAAAGATAGACGGGGAGTTGTGGTTAGTGATGTGATCAAAGATGAATTAACCTATAGGATTCTCAATTGGAATCAGTGGACATTATTATTTAATAAATGTCAAAATGGGACAATTGCTTTAGCAGAATCTAAAGGTGCAGCGGGCAAATTATTTGAACGGGGAAATAGAGTTAATAATTCTATTCCTAGCAAAAGTGATGACTTTTATCCAGAGTTTGAAAAAAGCGTGAAAGAACTGGAAGAATTTGCACGCGATCGCATTCGTCAAGCTGTGGTAGACTTGTTGAATAAATTAGCCCATCAAGTAGTATTAGAACGGGAGAAAATTCAAACAATTCTTAATCCAGAAATGGAAGAATTGATAGAAGATAACTTTGGAGTCGAAGCCGCAGATTTATTTTATAAACTGTTTTTAGGATGTGATCCTAATCAATGGAAAGAAGCGATTATTGGAGAAATTAATAATCAAGATAAATCCATTTCTCCTGATATCATGTTTCCCCTAGCGCGACGGGATGAAAAACACAGTATTGGACAAATCTTTGATTGGTCCCCAGAAAGAAATCAAACCTCATCTCGCAATGCAAATCATCAACTTTTTGTATTAAGATTGCGTGATGAAATTACAGCTAGTGCTAGTTTACATCTCGTTCAATATGTCAGCGAAGTTAATCAACAAGTGAACGCAGAACTAGAAGGAATTTTAGATCAAATAATTCCCAGTTTGCAAAACCTATCTAAAAAAGATGAACTTCTCAGATATATTGCTGCGGGAGATTCCACCCCAGAATTAGCAATACCCAATTGGTTAGAAATTCTTGCGGATATTGCATCAATTAATGAGAGTGATATTTATGAGTATTTTTAACACAATAGTCATTAGTCATTGGTCATTAGTCATTAGTGGTTAGTCAGTGGTGAGTTTCTTCCCTGTCACCTATCACCTGTTCACTGTCACCTGTTCACTGTCACCTATTATGCCTGTGGAAATTATACTTCCACCCAAACATCAACTACGAGTTAAAGAAAATCAAAGTTTGGATTTACCTGCTATCCAAATTGTTGCTACAAATAGTAATATTCCCCATATATCTCGCATTACTTGTAGCGTCAAAGGAACACCCACAGAATTAGCAGAGGAAATTCAACAAACTTATAAACACTTTAACTCTGCTACACCTCAAAAAATCTCTAACTTGTGTCAATTAGGACAATATCCTTATCAGTTAGAGAAACCTTTAACCGAAACAGTCAACTGTGATTTACAGGTGATTGTTGAGTATTTTGATTCTGATGCTACCGGAAAACCGATATTATCTATTAAGAAAAATATGGGTGTTTCCTGTAATCTTTGGTTTACACCTGATTTGCAAACAATAACACACGAAACAATAACTAACCATAAAACTATGAATCCTTTTGAATTAGATACCTATCTCAATAAATTAAGTCAACAATTGAGTGAAAAACTCAACGAAAAACCCAAAAAAAGATTTCCTGGTTGGTTTGCGGTAGATTTTGGGACTTCTAATTCTACAGTTACACTTTTTGATCCCATTGAAGTACCCATTGCGGAAGTTTTACCCAGAGAACAAGAATTAAGATTGCGTCAAAGATTAGCAGAGTGGTTAAATTCTCCTGCTAATTTAGCTTTACCAGATATCGGTGTGAACGAGTGGGAAAAGTTCATTGCTAATATTAGTAAAAACTTAGAAATTGAACCGGAAGAACTAAGTGAAGTTTTTGAAAATGATAACAAAGAACAATTTTTAGAAGCTATTCGCCAAATTGAATTATGTTTAGGAAATAGTGACAGATTTCGCCGTGCTGTTAGCAAAAAACTTTATCAAATATATCATGAAGTTTTCCGAGTTCCCACTTTAGAATCACAAAATTTGATTCCTGTAGTTTTAGATATTGACAGACGGGAAACAGAAATTCCCAGTGAAATGGAAGTATCCCAAGTTGAACCATTAAAATTGCAAATGGGGAGAGAAGCAAGAGACAACAGAAAAAAAGCCATTGCCCAAGGTACAATTACTTCAGTTCACGATATAATCAGCAGATTTCATCATTCACCCAAACGTTACTTTGGACAAAATAGAACATTCCCAGTTATTTTAAATGACTCAGAACATAACATCCAAGTTAACCAATTAATTCAAGCAGCATGGGCGCATTTAATAGAGTTAACAGAAGATTATCGTCAACGTGCGAGAAAGAGATTTTCTGAAGGAGATTTATTAACAGGAGTTTTCACCTATCCCACCGTTGCACCTCCAGTAGTGAGAAAAGAAATTAAAGCATTAGTCGAAGAATTAGGAATAGATGATGTGCAAACTGCTTATGATGAAGCGGTTTCTGTAGCTATCTTTTTCCTATGGCGAGAATTTGGAGGTAATTTAAATATTGGTATTGAATCTTTTAAAACTCGCTGTCGTCAAGAAAAAAATAAATGGTCACAAAATGTTTTAGTTTTAGATATTGGTGGAGGTACAACAGACTTAGCATTAATTGAACTCACATTAGAAGATAAAACCCCATTTTTTGCCGATCATGAAGATCGGGGTTTAGGTGGACGTTATTATAAACTTACCCCGAAATTATTAGGTTCTTCAGGACATTTACAATTAGGTGGTGAATTAATTACCTTACGCATTTTTAGACTTTTAAAAGTTGCCATAGCTGATTTTCTCTTAACAGCAATAACTAACGGAGACATAGAAAGCGACAAACTAGAAGATTTAATCAACTCAGAATTAAACGAACGCTTTTTAGAAGATGGCAAATTTAAAAGCGGTAGTTTATTAAAGTGTGTAGACAAAGAAAATCCCGAAGGTGACGTTGCTTTCAAAGATGCTTTAGATACAGCCGAAAAAGTTCTACCAACCCGATGGCAACAAGCACCCCAACGTCTACAAACATTTTACACTCTTTGGGATTATGCCGAAGCTGCCAAACTCAAATTAGGGCAAAAATTACCAGGAGATGGTTCTTTATTAACCTTCACTCTTTCCGAACAACAAATTAGTGAACTCCTCGCCCAAAGTGCAGTTAAATTTCAAATTATTATCCCTGATGCTATCTCTATAAACATAGATAGTCAACAATTTGAACGGGCAGCAATTTCTGCAATTAAAGAAGCAATAGGTATTGCAAAAGGTTTAATGGAAAGCCGTTTAAATGCAGACAATAAACAAAAAGTAGATTGGTTAATTCTTTCTGGTAAAACTTGCAATTTAGATTTAGTGCAAAGACAAATTTACCAAGAATTTAGTAAATCTCCTTATTTTGTTTGGAATCCAGAACGGATTACATTTGTTTTAGAATTTACCAAATTAGCAACTTCCGCAGGTGCTTGTTACGCGGAAAAATTAAGAAGATTAAGATTTGATCCCGAAGAATCAAAACACCTACTAGCTAAAGGTGCAAACCAACTAGAAATAGATGTAAAAAATCTATTTTATTATCTACCTTGCAACTTTAAACGCAAAACCCAAAGTAATGAACTCTTAGGAATATTCAACGCTGGACAAGAATTATATCAACTTGCAGCAGGGGAAAGTGTAGCTAAAGTGCGGACAAATTGGCAAGGTATCCAATTAACAAATATTATCTATCGTCAAGACTATGAAGATGGAGAATTGCGTTTATGGGGTAGCTTTGACGGTAAAAATTTAATGGAGAAATTAGAAATGGAAGAACCAGAATTTCTCAAAAAAATTAAAGTCCAATTTGAAATAGATCAAACTTTGCAATTTAGCGTTTTACTCTGTCAAGGTAATCCCCATTATTTAATAGATGAGAAGGGAATAAATATCAATTCTGTCATTTACCAAGAATCAGAAACAGCAGATTTATTTACCAATGGACAATTAAAATGGAATATCGCTATTGAACAACCCCATGAAGATTTAAAAGATGGTGATATTGCGGTAAACGTATTAGAATCAGCTACCGTAGATCAACCCAATGCTTATCATTTAGTATTTGCAGTTGATAACAATCAAAATCCCAAACTGGAAACATTTCACTATTTGCAAGATGGTGTTAATGAACCAGGAAAAGGGTTAATTAGTAATCCTTTACCACCCTTCCCCCAAAATGGTCAACACACCTTTTATATATATCAAACAGATAGCGAAACCAACACCAAAAAATGGATACGTATTGGTTCATTGAGTAAACCAGACATCACCACAGATTACCCTTGTCAATATCATGTAACACTTGATCATCAAGGTATATTAAGAATGCACGCAGGAGAAGTACCTTATTGGACATCAAATAATCAAGAATGTTTAAAAGAAGAAGGATGTGTTTATCGTGCAGAATTAGAATTACAACCTAATGAGATAGATAAAGAACGCGATCCTTTCTGTGGAATACATTAAATCAATTGATAATTGACAATTGATAATTGATAATTGATAATTGTTTGATTTAAGGTTGAAAACTCTTCTTTTAATGGGAATAAGAAAGAAAAAACTTTTCAATTTTCTGCCTTGGAATTAAATATAATTGTCGATTGTCAATTATTGAATTTCCTCCTGAATCCTCTAATATCTTCTTACCATGATGCAACATCTACAACAATTATTAGCAACAGAAAATTCTCAAATAGCTCAATTGTTAAAATTGAGTTTATACGGATTAGAAGCAACATTAAAACAAGCCAGGATCGAATACCCAAATGATCCAGGTGATGATTTATGTGAAAATGTCATTCTAGAAATTCACAATCTTTTACAACCTGAAGTAATTACAGAAAATACAGAAAATGTAGAAACTGTAATTATTGATGAATCTCACCCAGAAGAATTATTTAATGAACTCAGAGACATTTTTAATACAGATTTAGAATTAAATTTTTATTTAGGAGATGCACCACTGCAAAGTCAAAATGACACAGATTTATGGAATGAAATTCACCGTAAATTATTACGAGTTCCTGAAGATTTAGCAACAAATTGGAAAAAACGTGCTTTAGAAATAGCAGAAAAAAATGGTGCAAATTTAGATTATGTCAATCTAGAACACTTACCTTTTGTGCGGGATGAAATTATTTATCCGGGTTTAAATGGTACTGTTCAAGCTAAAGGGTTATGTTTGTCAAAAAAAGCGTTTTTAAAATCAAAAATTGCCCCGTTATATAATTCAGAAGAATTGCAATTATTATCAGGATTTTTAAGTTTATATATTAAATTTATGGAAATAGAACCTGATTTACATCATGCTTTAAAGAGTGTGTTTAGCTTTGATGTTGTTTCCTTAAAATCCCAACATGAACAAAAACAACTGTATCTAGAAGTATTAAGCGATCGCCTACAACGCACCCAAAAAACTGAGGGAAATACTGACTCCATCTTAAATCTACGTGCTTGGATTGACATGGATGAAGCCATACATTCCCTAGTGTTTGTTCCCCCAGCAGAACGTTATTCCTGGTGGGGAAAGTTACAACAAGAATCAAGACGTATATTGAAAAAAGTAGCTAATAAAGCCATAAAAGCCGGTCATGATGTGAAAATTAGACAATTATCAGGACTTTATGCTGATATTTGCGCGTATTCCAAAGATGATGTACAACTAGACTATGGTGGAACACCTGGAGAAGTATTAACTTGTTTGCGATTATACACACGAATCAATCAAGAAGAACATCCGGGGCGGGTGCTATTTCGATCCTTACGATGAAAACCGCAATACCATATAATTACTTCTGTTTACTGCATATCAGGTGTAGGAGTGGGTGAGGGAGTAGGAGTAGGAGTTGTAGGAGTGCGATCAGGTTTAGGAGTGGAAGGAGAAGGGGTTTGTTGGGCTAATAGAGTTTGTTGTGTGTTTGCAGCTTGAAACTGTTTGGGTATTGCAATCACCGCAGCAGTTCCCAAAAATGCTAATAAAGCTAAGGGTGCTAAGTGTCTCATATTGTGATTCCTGTAAAGACTTATGCCATTCTATTTTGAAAAATTATCAACTTCTCTATATCTTGCTATAGGTAGCCTTACTGATGTTTCTTTAGGTAGAAAAACACATTTTCAAAAAGTTCTAAATTTGCTGTTTCAGGAAGATGTAAAAAATAATTTTACATCTATGGATCTATGCAACCACAAGATACAGCATATTTCATACCAGTGAGGTACAAACTCAAATCATAAAACCCTTGTGGAACAGGCATCCTGCCTGTTAACCTTGTACCTCATTTACCTCGAAACTGCTGTAATATACTAATTTCAAAAGTTGGAAAAGATAAAATTGATTATTCAATTTCTGTAAGCATTCAGCTATCAGTCGTCAGCAGTCAGCTTTTGAGGTTTACGCCAGAAATATCTATTTGATGATTAACAAATTTCTTAAACATTCTGACTCCTGACTCCTTACTAATTTCTACGCTTATTCACCACCAGAGAAAAACAAAGGTAACACAAAAGCAGCAATAATTCCCAAGAAAACAAACACCTCAATAATTCGCAAAATCAAATTACTTTGCATTAACTGATTAAATTTCTCACTCAAATTATGAGGAAAATTACCCCACCAACCACGCAACCGACTCACCCAATTTTTCGGACTATCTTGTGTTCTTAAATTCCATGAAAACATTGATAATAACAAAGGCGCACCACCCACCTTAGCAGACATTAAAAGATGAATGGCTAAACAAGAAACCATTATTACCCAAGCTATTAAATGGAAATAATACCAAATATGATCAAGTTCTCCTATTGGTAGCCATTCTTCCTTCATCATTCTGCCAGATACCACCGCCCAAACTGAGGCAATTAGCATCAAAGTATTTGCTAAACGTTGCAGACTCACCCACCAAATTGGTTTATTAAATTGTGAGAGTTTCTCTATAGAATCTGCTTGTAATAACCGCCTTTCACCAGCATGAAAACTATAGAGTGCGAAAGCAGGTAATAACAGTAAAAAGAATAAACCCGCAGTTCCGTGAATACCCTGAATTGGGTCGATTTTAGGAATAGGAATACTACCCAATCTTTTGTCAAAAGTGTTGTAAACTAAGAATCCGGTGATAATAGCTGCAATGACTAAAATTCCATTAATACTATGTAAAATCCGTAACAAAAGAGGTTGATAGGGTGCTGAACGAGTCATGGTAACAATTTTTAATTTTCATAATGTATAATTTTAAAATATTCTAGTGCTAATCGCAATCTAATCTGATGGATGAATATTTTTTGATGAACGAACCGCAAAGAACGCAAAGGACACAAAGGAAGAAAAAAAGAAGAAGATAAGAAATTTTCAAGTAAATCAAAATTCAAAAGTTAGCAGTTAGCAAATTGTATATATTTTATGATTAAAAGTCCTCTCCGTTATCCCGGTGGTAAATCAAGAGCAATTAAACAAATAGCACAACATTTACCAGCAAACTTTACCGAATTTAGAGAACCATTAGTTGGTGGTGGTTCTGTTTTTATTTATCTTAAACAAACCTTTCCTAACTTAAAAATTTGGATCAACGATTTAAACAAAGAAGTATTTTTATTTTGGCATATCGCCCAAAATGATTTATCTAAATTAGTTGCTGAAGTGCGTTATATTAAAGAAACCCAAAAAGACGGAAAAAAGCTATTTACAGAATTAACCACTATAGATGATATTAATAAATTAACAGATTTAGAAAGATCAGTCCGTTTTTTCGTACTTAACAGAATTACCTTTTCAGGTACAATAGAATCAGGTGGATTTTCCTTGGAAGCATTTCATAAACGTTTTACCCATTCATCAATAGAAAGACTAGAAAGATTAGCAGAAATTTTAACACCAGATATCAGAATTACCAACTTAGATTACAGCGAACTATTAAAAGCAGAAGGTAAAGAAGTATTTATATTTCTAGATCCACCGTATTTAAGCAATAAAAACTCCAGATTATATGGAAAAGATGGAGACTTACACACTAAATTTGATCATCAAAAATTTGCAGATAACTTAAAAACCTGTCCTCACCAATGGTTAGTCACCTACGACAACTCAGAACAAGTACATCAAAACTTTGCATGGGCGAAAATTGCCCAATGGGAACTACAATATGGCATGAATAACTACAAACAAAAAACAGCAGAAAAAGGACAAGAACTATTTATTACTGGACTTTAAAATCACAAGGACTACATTTATAAAGTAAATATAAAAAATAGGGAAAATGTTAAACAATCACGATAAAATACACCCTAAAAAGGGAAACATTAAGGCTAGTTCCTCCCTTTGTAATGGGGGTAAAGTGGGATATGATTGCTGAAGGCTGAATACTTACACATTATATCAAAAGTAATTGTCGGAGACAAAAAAATGAGTATTACCTGGAGTCGAGTAATAATGAATCAAGAAACGGCAAATATGTTAAAACCATTGCCGTTTCCACAATGGACAGCATTAGAAATTTCTGGAAGTGCTTGGCAAGATTTTGGCTTTCGAGAATACAAAAATATTAACTATCCAGAATACGATATTTGCTTTGAACCGTTACCAGAAAAGTTTGATTTAATTATTGCTGAACAAATTTTTGAGCATCTGTTGTACCCCTATCGCGCAGGCCGCAATGTTATTTCTATGCTTAACCCTGGAGGATATTTTCTGATTTCTGTTCCCTTTTTGGTAAAAGTTCATAATTATCCTATAGACTGCACACGCTGGACAGAAACTGGACTCAAATACTTCCTCCACGAATGTGGTTTTCCTCTAGACAATATTCAAACAGGTTCTTGGGGCAACCGTCAGTGCATTATTGCCAACTTCTCACAATGGATAGTATATGATCCTCTATCACACTCTCTTGATAACGAACCAGAGTTTCCTTATCATGTCTGGGCATTGGCTCATATTTAACATGGTAGGTTCTCCCAAAGTATAAAAATAACAGTAGAATACATTAAACATCGTATAATTAGCATGAATACTAGCTTGTCAAATCCGTATAACTTCTTACCTCGTTTTTACAAACTGGCATTAACGAACATTCTTTCTAGTATTGTTGTGCCATTGTCAGGTTTAATAGACTTAGCTTTTCTCGGACATTTACCGGACATCCGTTACTTAGCAGGAGTTTCCTTAGCGACAATTATCTTTAGCTATTTATACAAAGTTTTGAATTTCTTACGCTCCTCTAGTAATGGGATGACAGCACAAGCTGTAGGAGCAAATAATTCAGAAGGCATACTATTAGTTTTACTACGAAATGGTCTGATCGCTTTAGGTGTCGGTTTACTCATTTTGATTCTTCAATATCCTATACAACTACTAGGGTTTAACTTCTTAGTAGGTGCAACCGAAGTCAAAAATGCTGGACTTGACTATTTCCAGGCTCGCATTTGGGGCGCACCTGCGGTTCTACTCAATTTTGTCCTAGTCGGTTGGTTTTTTGGCCGGGAAATGAATGGTTTTGTAGTGCTATTGTCTGTGATAGAAGGTCTAACTAATATAGTGCTGGACTACTTCTTTATTATTCGCTGGGGTTGGGGAAGTACCGGCGCTGGCCTAACTACAGCAATGAGTCAATATTTAGCATTGTTCGTAGGTTTGATAATCGCGTCTTTTCATATTGACTGGTCATTCATATCAACAGTCAGCCAAAAAATTTTAGATTTGCCAGCTATCAAAGCTATTTTTAAACTCAATGGCAATATGTTGATTAAAAATTTGGCTGTAATTTCTACATTCTCTCTTTTTACTGAATTAGGTTCAGCAATGGGAACAGATATACTAGCCAGAAATAGTGTATTACTTCAGGCAGCAATTTTTAATATGTTTATTATTCAAGGCGTAGGATATGCTACCCAAAGTTTAACCGGAAACTTTAAAGGTCAGGGAGCTTCGGAGCAGTTAAAACCTCTGCTGACAACTGGTTTTATCAGCAGCATATTCCTTTCCGTTCCTGTCGCTATTTTATATATTGTCTTTCCAGAACCTATATTTGGGCTGTTAACTAACCACAATGAAATTACTGAAAGTATGGTTAATTATTTATTCTGGTTATTACCTTTTCAGGGATTTTGTGCAGTTAATATTATCTTAGAAGGGTATTTTATCGGGTTAACTGAAGGGGGAATTTTACGTAACTCTGCCATAGTTTCCTTGATAATTGCTTTTTTACCTATAGCGATCGCTGCTGGGTATTTTCATAACAACCATTTGTTGTGGTTGGCTTTAGTTTTATCTCAAATAGCCAGCGTCATAGTATTTGGAGTACGATTAATAGAAGAATGGTTGAATAATTATTCCTCTTCTACAAGCGTTCAAAATTAAGATAATCATCTTTTTTATAGCTATATAACATCTTTACTTATAGCTATAAAAGATGATATGCGATTAAATTTACAATAGCTATCAGCCATCAGTAACCATCTGTCAGTAATTAGCGCCACCTATAGATAAATTCGTTTCTGTAACAATTAGTTTAGATGTAATCAAATTTCAATGAATTTTAAAAAAATTTAATTTTAAGCTTTGTGAAGTCCTGATGATTTGATAAATTGTTAAAATTTTCTGTCTATTGCATGAAAATGCGAGCTTTCTGCTAAAAATATTCTATACAAATTTTTTTTAAAAGCCAGTAATGAAATTAACTCGTGAGCAAGTACAGGAATACGAAAATCAAGGATTTTTGTTCATTCCACAATATTTTTCTCAAGCAGTAGTTTCGGCACTCCGTGCTAACATTCCAGAGTTGATTGCTGATGAAGCAGTGGGGAGAGTTTGGGAAGCAGATAATAAAACTTTACGAACTCTCTACGGAGTGCATCTGACAAATAAAGTATTTAATGCTTTAGTCCGACACCCACTTTTATTAGAACCTGCACAACAACTCTTTGCTTCGGAATTATATGTTTTTCGCAGTAAAATTGTGATGAAACCAGCTTTCACTGGTGGAATGTGGGAGTGGCATCAAGACTCTGCATTTGCTCAATATTATGAAGAAATTCCTTCTCCAAAGGGAGGAAATGTCATCATTTTTTTGGATGAAGTTAACGAGTTCAACGGTCCTGTTTACTATATAAACGGTTCTCATCAACAAGGTTTGATAGCTCTTGAACAGGAAGTATCAACGACTCCCTCTTTGACAAAAGACTACTTATTGAACAAAGCTAAAGAACGAATTTCTTCCTTGGTAGATCAGGGAGGAATTGTAGCACCAAAAGGTCCAGCAGGTTCAGTTTTATTTGTACACTACGATACCTGGCATGGTTCTGTGGGTAATATTTCTCCTTTTGACCGGCGGAACTTGGTTCTTACTTACAGCAGTGTCGAAGAAACCGCCCTTCCTCAGAAAGAAAGACCAGCATTTTTATCAGATCCTGATCGCACTCCATTGACTGTTCTCAGTACAGAGGCAGTTGATTCTTTATTTGCTGGCTAAAAAATTAACATCCTCAAAAATTCAATTGACTTTTATAGCAAGCTACTGAACTGTTGATTTAAGAAAATTGTTATGAAAATACTCGGAATTTCTGCTTACTATCATGACAGTGCAGCAGCGTTAATCATAGATGGGGAAATAATTGCAGCCGCTCAAGAAGAACGTTTCTCAAGGAAAAAGCATGATGCGAGATTTCCCAGAGAGGCGATCGCCTACTGTCTGCAAGAAGCTGTGATCACAGTTGAAGACTTGGACTATGTAGTTTTTTACGAAAAGCCTTTTATTACCTTTGAACGTTTATTAGAAACCTACTTAGCCTATGCTCCTCAAGGTATAAAGTCTTTTTTTGCTGCTATTCCTGTATGGCTCAAAGAAAAACTTTATCTCAAATCAGTGCTAAAAACCGAGTTAGCTAAACTAGGTAAAAGCGATCGCTCTCTACTTCCTACCCTACTCTTCACCGAACACCATCAAGCTCACGCCGCTTCAGCCTTTTTTCCTAGTCCCTTTCAACAAGCAGCCGTAATTTGTCTAGATGCTGTGGGTGAATGGGCTAGTACCTCAGTTTGGTTAGGTAAGGATCATCAACTGATTCCCCAATGGGAAATTAACTTTCCTCACTCTCTAGGGATGTTGTATTCAGCCTTTACATACTACACAGGCTTTAAAGTTAACTCTGGAGAGTACAAACTCATGGGATTAGCCTCCTACGGCTGTCCCAAATATGCTGATTTGATTCTGGAACATCTGTTGGATCTCAAAACAGATGGCACATTCCGCCTCAATATGGATTATTTCAACTACGCTGTGGGATTAACCATGACTAACGAAAAATTCCATCAGCTATTTGGTAGTCCACCACGTCAACCAGAAAGCCTGTTAACGCAACGAGAAATGGATATTGCGGCTTCCATTCAGAAAGTCACGGAAGAAGTAGTATTACGGTTGGCGAAAAAAGTACATCAAGAATTAAAAACGGATTACTTGTGCCTCGCTGGTGGTGTAGCACTCAACTGTGTGGCCAATGGTAGATTGTTACGAGAAGGTCTGTTTCAAGATATTTGGATTCAACCAGCCGCCGGAGATGCTGGTGGTGCAGTGGGAGCAGCTTTAGCCGTTTGGCATCAATACCAAAACCAGCCGCGCAATAATCATGGTCAGGACAAAATGCGTGGTTGTTATCTTGGTCCCCAGTTTACAGAAACAGAAATTCGTAATTATCTTGACCAAATTGGAGCTAAATATCAGCACTTACAAGACCAGGAATTAATGACTAGCGTTGCGGAAATTCTTGCTCAAGAAAATGTTGTGGGATGGTTTCAAGGTCGCATGGAATTTGGTCCTCGTGCTTTAGGTAATCGTTCGATTATTGGCGACCCCCGTAGCTCGTCTATGCAATCGGTAATGAACTTGAAAATTAAATATCGTGAATCTTTCCGTCCTTTTGCTCCTTCTGTCTTAAAAGAACGAGTTTCTGATTATTTTGATTTAACCCATTCCAGTCCTTATATGTTATTAGTCGCAGATGTCAAAGAACATCTACGCTTACCTCTGACACCTGAACAACAGCAACTATTTGGGATAGAAAAGCTCAAAATCCGTCGTTCAACGATTCCCGCCATTACTCATGTCGATTACTCAGCGCGGGTGCAAACAGTGCATGAAGAAACTAATCACCGCTACTTTCAATTAATTAGTAATTTTGAACAAAAAACTGGTTGTGGTCTTTTGGTCAATACATCTTTTAATGTGCGCGGAGAACCGATTGTTTGTACTCCAGCAGATGCTTATAGGTGCTTTATGCGAACAGAGATGGATTATTTAGTCTTGGAAAATTTCCTACTAGCTAAATCAGAACAACCACCAGAAATAAAAGATAATTTACAACAAAAAGAAAAAGAAGTAGAAGTAGAAGTAGAAGTAGATGAACACGCAACCCAAGAAATACGTAAATTTGGCTTACTTACTGGTGTAGGAATTGCCCTACCACTAGGTTTAATTTGGCCTCTGATTAAACATGAGAGTCTGCCGTTATTACCTTGGATAGTTGCTAGTATATTATGGTTTTTGGCAGTCCTGAAACCAAAACTACTCCAGCCCATTCAGCAACTTGTAAAAACAATTGGTTCAACATTTGGTTGGCTCAACACACGCTTAATTCTGGGTTTTGTCTTTTATTTTTTATTAACGCCAATTGGTTTAATGATGCGTTTATTCAAACGTGATCCAATGATGCGAAAACTTGTAAGTGAGCAGGAGAGTTATGCTATTCCAAATCAAAACAAACCAATTGACAATATGAGGAATCCTTTTTAGGTGAAAAATCAATGAAAATTAATGCACGAATAATTGCCATAAATCTTGCTCTAACACTGCTGTTTATTTTTATTCTCAATTTTTGTAGCAATTTAGGAATATTTCTTTTTCAAGAATTTAATAATTATCTAGTATCAGATTCCAAGGTTGGCTTGCCTGAATTTTTGCAGAATCAGGAATCAACTAAGGTAATTTATCAAGAATTTGCTCAAATTCCTAGTCAATATAAACCCTTTATTGGTTGGTCAAGAAAGCCATTCCAAGGAGTAACAACTAATATTGACGCAAATGGCGATCGCATTCACACTAATCAAGTTTCTAACGGTAATCTAGACAAATCTGTCTATTTTTTTGGTGGTTCTACAATGTGGGGTTCGGGAGTAAAGGATCAAGAAACAATCCCCGCTTTATTCAATGCAGTTTCAGGATTTCCTACTTTTAATAAAGGGGAAAGAGCTTTTACATCTCGTCAGGAATTAGCTAGGTTTATCAATCTAATTGCCCAAAATGAGAAAATTCAAACAGCAGTTTTCTATGATGGAGCTAATGATATTGCTGTTCATTGTAGAAGTGAACTTAATGTTAACGAACATCTGATGACTCAGAAAATTAGAAAATTATTAGTAGCCAATAGTAAAAACAGCTATCAGCAATTTATCAACTATTTAGATGTAGCCTTTATTCAGGGAACCAGAAATCTTGTGAGTGTTTTGGTTCTCAAGCCTCAAAATTATCAGGAAAAATTGCTAGTTTGTGATGAACAACAAGATAGAGCTATCAAAGTGGCTGAAACTATGGTTAACAATTGGAAAATAGCTCATGATATTGCTACTGCAAGGGGGATTAATTTTTTTGCTATACTTCAACCTGTAGCTTTTATTGGGACACCAAAACTCAACCATTTAAAAGAAGTTGATGTCTATGAAAATTACGGGATCGATCTTCAATATAAAACTGTATATCCCCTAATTCAAAAAATCATCAAAGAACGCGGTTATCAATGGATTATTGACTATACAGACATATTTTCCATTGATGAACCTGTCTATATGGATTTTGTTCATGTCTTTGCTAATGGCAATCAGATAATTGCCAAACAGCTTTATCAAGATATCCAGTCTTATTTATCAAAATAGAGTGTAAATAAACGGTGCGATCGCTGATGATTGTGCAAACGCAATTAACGCACTCACCAGTAGAAGAGTGACAATTACAGGAACTAGGAGATAATTTTGACGCTGCTGAACAAATCCCCACAAATCTTTCACGAAATCTTTAGTAGTCTCAAACATAAGAACTGCAACTCCTATTTTTAAATTCTATCTTTAAATTCTAAGATTTTATCCACTGCCTTCTGAGTACCACCAGCGTTGATTAAAGAATTACCTAATATCTCAACGTTACTGCGAATTTGTTCATTTTGCATGACATCTTTCACAAGCGATCGCAATTTATTGGGTGCAATATTTTTCTGTTTTACCCATATTCCTGCACCTAATTGTTCTAGTTGATAAGCAACTAAATATTGATCTCCTCCTTGGGGAAATACAATCATCGGAACTTTATTAATTAATCCTTCCCAAACACTATTTGTACCTCCATGCGTGATAAATACCTGAGCGTGTTGCAGGATTTGCATTTGGGGTACATAATTGCTGATAATAAAGTTAGATGGAATTTTTCCTAATGTAGTGATATCAACAGATTTACCTACAGACATGACTACACCATATTCACTGTCTGCAAAAGCTTGTAAACATAACTGGTAAAAATCAGTTTTAAAATTGTAACTTGTAACTGAACCTAGTGAAATATAAATAATAGGTTTTTTATCAATTTTTTGTAAGGGAAATTTAGGATGAATTGCTCTCTCACTATAACAAGGACCTGTGAAAATATAACTATCATCAAATTCTGAACGTTGTAGCTGAAAATCTTCAGAAGTATAGACGATATTTAAATCTCCCCGCAAATTCATAGAATTTGGTTGCAACTTAAACACATCTTCTTTATGGATACGTTTCATTTCATACTTTTTACTTAATTGCTGCCAAAGTTGCTTGTGCCGATAAAACCTTTGCAGATGTTTAGTAATATCTGTTAGAGGATAGGCGGCTAATAGTAATGATAATGGCGGCAAAAAACGAGGTGGTAGGAGAAAATTTGTATGGAAGCAAACAGTAGGAATATTCAGTAAATCCGCAGGGATAGCAGCCCACAAACATTTAGCATGAAAAATCACTAACTTTGGGCGATCTCGTTCCAGTTTTTCTAATAAAATTGGTACAGCATCCAAGCAGTATTCTATTAAGCGAGATTGTAGGGTTACATCTCCCGATGCTGGTTTCATACTCGGAAGTGCTTGAAATCTCGCACCCGCTAACTCAATTTTGTCTTTAAATTCCTCAAAATAATAATAGTCTACCTGTTCACCACGCCGAGCTAATTCTTGAACTAACCCTAGAGTCGTATCTATGCGAGTATAACTAGGTAAATCAAAAAAAGCAACATCGACCATAATAATAAGTTGGGCAAAAATTAATCCAGTTCTAAAGTTTGGGAAATAAAGTCAATATGAGGAGCTTTTTGCGCCATACCTATTCCTATATGTGTTCCATATATACCTTCATTAACCACTGAATTTATTGACCAGTCAACAGTTTCTCTGATATTTTTATTCACACCAAAAGCTATTTCTGTTAAACTCAATCCTCTCTCTAAACTGTAAGTCATATCTAACAATACTGAAGTTTCATCTTCACCATCTATGACTAACTGAGTTATGGCATTATCTTCGATTCGCAAATATTTTTCCTGACTATTTACCACCTTATCTGTCAGATATTTTAAAGGCTTCCAGTTATTTTCCTTTGTTTCTTGGGTTGTAGTTTGCGTTAAAATGCCATCAAAATAAAAAATTCCATCTACCGAGAAACTTGATTTATTTGCTTTGGTATTAACAACAGAACTTTCCCAAAATTCTGCCACAGAGTAAAACCATCCAGGCTCAAGTTCTAAATCAGCATTAGCTATTTCTATATTATCAGTCAGTTGGCAATTTAACTTACTTCCTCTCACATCTGATAAGGTTAACTCACTTTCTATATCAGCTATTTTATCATATAAAAAATCTCTAATTGTTAATGCTTGTTCAATATCACTTGACATTAACTGCTTCAATGAATATTGGATGACAGATAAACTACCATCAAATTTAACTGCTGGCAAATGTACTATAATACTTTGGGAATCATGCCACAGTTGTTTAAGTTTGTAATAATATTTGTAATCTGAAAAAATTAAAAAAGCAGCCTGTTGACTCTTAAAATCGTAATCATCAAAAAAAATTGTTTTGTATCCTTGCTCTTTGCAGAATATGTCCACTTGATGACTATCAAAAATAATGGGAATTTGTTTGGCAACTAAAGCTTGATAAAAATCTATAATCTGCATACTAAAATCTATTTATTACAGCAAATTTATGGACAACAATTATTAAAATTGCTGTCCAAATTATGAAATGAGATAAATAAAGCAACTTGTAAACCAGTAAGGTATTACCTGTTGTTCAGATAATTATTACCAGTAAATATTGCCCAATTTTCTACGAGTTTCTTTGTTAACTTGTTCGAGTTTCCGTTTTTGTGTTTTCTTGCTGTCCATTTTAAGAACTCCTTAAATGTGGAATTTTAGGATTTACATCAGGTGTAAGTCCTGTTTTTAGGAATTTACCAAAATCGAATTGATTGCACAAGGTATAGTTTGTTTTTTTAATATTTCTTAACCTTGAGTAAAACACTGAATTACAGATGAGGGAAACAATAATTTTGCCATATTGCTTGAAACACTTATCCAAAGGTAATTTCATAAAATCTACTTTCAAAAACTTTATAATTTATTTATATTTAAAATCTAAGAATTTTGCTATTTTGATTCTATTTAGGCAATGTTGAATAACTAACTTTTGCAACAATCATCAGGGTTTCAGTCGTTTATATAATCAGGTATCAGCTTCTGTAGAAAATTAATCCTCTGGTTTTTTTCATTATATATGTGTGTGTATGTGTCGTTTTTTTAAGGCTACAGTTTATGGTGTAAAATTATGAGTTATGATTATGTATGCAATGATCTTTAGTGTTCATAAGCAGAGAATTTTACAGTCTATATAGTTTTGGTAAAATGCACATTATAAATTTTCAACAAGCTTTACTCAATCATCAAATTCCTGTCCTGGTTGATAGCGAACAAATTGCTTCTTACTTTAGAGAACAGGGATATCAAACATTTTTTTTTGATGATTATGATTTTGCGACTCAACAAATAGTATTTGCTGTAATTTCAGATTTCTCTTATCATGATCGTCTTATACAAATATCTAATGAATCTGAAAGTACCCTTGTCCATCTACTAGCAGTGAGATACGATTCTCATCTAGAATCAATTGCATATTCATTTGCACAAATTCTTGCTTGTAATATCACACAAGCATTAGAATTGAGAGCTAAAGCTTATGATCAGATTGCTGAAGTAGAAGATAAATTATATTTATCTGATGATAGAGGCAGTAAACTAAATTGTTTCTTATCGGAAAATTTAGAAGTTATCAACACAGAAGATGAACTAGAACCAGGATGGTTTTACTCAATTTCAGAAATATTAGAAAGCGGAATAGTCAATATTCAAAGTGATAAATCAAGCTTTTCAGTAGATGGTACTTTCTTTTTTGATGGTATCATCTATGCTTGTGCAAATCAGCAAGTGAAAGAAAGTAACCAAGACTTGTTGAATTATCTACTAAAAAAAGTAGCATCTAGCCAAGAAAAATATATTGACATAGAAGATAACAGTATCATCCGCCTAGTTTTGGATGGTAGAGATGAAACTTCCATCTTACTAGACATGAATTACAGCCTAGAACGCAACCTAAGTTGTACAGAAATAGGCTTTGGCTGTAATACAATAATTGCCCAAAATATTAACTGGCAGATAAATTCAATTATGAATCAAGGAGTACATGGAATGCACATAGGAATTGGTATGGCACAAAAGTCTCCTTATATTGATTTTATTTCTCAAAGCATTAAACTATAGATATTTGGTAAGCATTCAGCTATCAGTAATCAGTAATCAGCTTATAACGGCAAAAACAAAGATTTAGCAGCATTAATTGAGGAATTTTACACTTTGAGCATTTGTGAGCATTTGTGAGCATTGTTTGTATTTTAGCCTTGAAAGCTGATAGCTGATAGCTGACGGCCGAATACCCACATCTCTCCTTCTCTTCCTCTCTTCCTTCGTGTCCTTCGTGCCTTCGTGGTTCATTCATCTAAACTTATACAATACATAGATAAATCCATATTTCTCTGCGTCGCGCCAGTCGCCTCAAGTCGGGAAACCCGCCCACGGCGCTGTCTCCCCAACGCACTGGCTTCTCTGCGCCTCTGCGGTTCGTTTTCAAAAAACCCCCATTTTTCGGTAAAATCACACACAGCCTAACTACAAAACCGCCAAAATGACAAACTTACCAGATCCTAATATTTGGTCAAACCTACTTAAACAACTATTAGAAAACCAATCATTATCCCGCAACCAAGCAGCCGAACTGATGCAAGGATGGATCAACGAAACCATCCCCCCAGAACTATCAGGAGCAATATTAACAGCACTGCACTTTAAAGGAGTTTCTGCCGAAGAACTCACAGGAATGGCAGAAATATTAAAATCCTTATCTGTTCAAACTACACACGACAACAGCCAAAACCCCATACCCCTAGTTGACACCTGTGGCACTGGTGGAGACGGTGCATCAACCTTTAACATCTCCACCGCCGTCGCCTTTGTCACTGCTGCTGCGGGTGTACCAGTCGCTAAACATGGCAGCCGTTCCGCCTCCAGCTTAACCGGTAGCGCCGACGTTTTAGAAGCTTTAGGAGTCAATCTCAACGCACCCAGCGAAAAAGTACAAGCAGCAGTCAAAGAAGTGGGAATAACCTTTTTATTTGCCCCTGGATGGCATCCCGCACTAAAAGCCGTTGCACCACTGCGGAGAAACTTAAAAGTGCGGACAGTATTTAACTTACTCGGACCATTAGTAAACCCCATGCGCCCCACAGGGCAAGTAATAGGCGTATTTGATCCCAAACTGATCGAAACCATCGCCCAAGCATTAAACCATTTGGGAACAGATAAAGCGATCGTATTGCATGGTAGAGAAAAATTAGATGAAGCCGGGTTAGGGGATGTAACCGATTTGGCAGTTTTATCTGATGGTAAAGTACAGTTAACCACAGTCAACCCGGAAGCAGCAGGAGTAACACCAGCACCCATTACAGCCTTAAAAGGTGGGAATGTCCAAGAAAACGCCGAAATTTTAACCAACGTCCTTAAAGGAAAGGGAACTTCAGCCCAACAGGATGCAGTGGCGCTAAATGCTTCTTTAGCGTTGCAAGTAGCCGGTGCAGTTCCCTTATTAAATCATGCTCAAGGTGTGACAGTAGCTAAGGAAATTCTACAAAGCGGTAGTCCCTGGAAAAAGTTGGAACAGTTAGTTGAATTTCTGAAGAATTAGATTCTTCTGAGTGGTGTTGGGGACGAAATTCTACAACATTACGTTTGATGGTAACGTCATAATTACCAAAAAAGTCATGTCCTAACAATCCCGTTTCCAGTTCTTCACCAGCGATCGCCACAGGAATTTTATTTACCGTTACACCGCCAACTTCCATTGAATCGAGATAACCAACCGGAAATTCCACATCTTTAGAACTAACGGTGTTGGCTTTAGCAATACCCACAGGCACCACACCCAAAGCCTCTGCTACCTGTTGAGTGATCACAGAACCACTAGCACCCGTATCCACAATCATCTCAAATCGCTGCCTACCATTAAAGGTAACTTCCACAATGGGAGTACCACCAACTCGCCGCTTAATCGGTACTACAAATACCTGATTATTGTAGGCGAGAGTTTCCGAGGAAGGTAAAATCGGCTCTAGTGGTGGCAGTGGTTGTAGTGGTCTAGCAGGAGTAGAAGTTGAATAGCGTTGTGTTTTGGGCTTTGTTTGGGGAACAGCAACAACTACCTGTTGATCACGTGCTACGGGAGATGCTAACTTACTGGGGTTAGCTTTTTGTTTGGCTAATTTAATTTCACCCTGGTATTCGGCAATTTTTCTTTGAGCAAAAGGAAAATTAGGACTGTCTCGCCGCACCTGTTTCAAGAGAGCGATCGCATCCTCAAACCTACTCGCCACCAAATGCCAATCATCTGGAGACTGAGCAGATTTACTGATATTCACAGCACCAGTAGCTTTATCCAGTGCCAATTCTAAAGGACTGGTTTGTGTACTTTGTTCTACTTTTGGTTTTGGTTTGGCTGATAATGAAGCTGGTTGCTTCATTGGCGGCTGTATCGCTGCCAAATTACCAACAGGTATAGATGGCTGACTATCACCAACCCCCGTTGTCTGTTTGTTGTCACTACAGGCAACATTCAAAACCACCAGACTACCGGAAACAAAAATTAGGGCTGCGCGGGATAAAAAAGACTCAAGCATAGTTCCTTTCAGGTTAACCGCCCTGGCTCTCTCCAAGTGTACCGCCCCCACAGAATTAAAGATGCTTCAGATTTAATCATTTAAAAATCAAAGTTTTTCATAGTAGTTTTTGTATTTTTGTATACATATATTTAGGGTTTGCTGAATAAAGCGCAACCCTTTATAAATCAAAGGTTTGAGGTTGATAAAGAGGAAAAAAGTGCAAGACTTTTGAAGGGTATACCTGAAAAACCGTGCATTTTGAAACCAAGAAATCCCAAAATGGGGGGATGACAGATAGCTAAAACTGTTCCCTGTTCCCTGTTAAGAGTTCCCTGCCTCCACGAAAAGACTTTCTCAGCAACCCCTATTTAATTTTTTGTAAAGGATTGTATAATAATTACAGGAACTTTCTTGCTTTCCGATGAATATTTAAATATTATTTCTGGCATCGCCAGACTTTGCGAGGATTCATATCCTCCGTCAATTCTTGATTGTATTGAGCAAGATAATCCCAGCTATCAGGCTGTTTTATCTGATACTTTAGAGGAATTGCGTTTAAATTACGAACATATTCCCGAAGTAAAGCCGGAGGATAGTAGTGCCTGGTTGCGAAACATATTCGATAAGGCCATTGCCGAAGTTTGAGCTTAGTCTTGTTAAGCTTGTGAAAACTCACTACAAAAAAAAACAAAAGAGCTAGAGATTCATTTGAGACTTTGATACAAAAGTATAGAGAGACTCTTGCAAAAGATCCGCTTTTTGATGACTCAGATAGCAAGAATTTTCCTAAAGGTGCTTACAAACCAGATTTTGAATTTAGAAAAATTCGGTTTTCAATGCCTGAACTTCAAGGTGCTTCCCGTAGAGGCCGATTTATGTATGTTGTTCATCAAGCTTCTTGCTCTGTTTATCCCATCTGGGTTTATACACACGAAGAATACCCTAAAAGACCTAGCGATCAGGACTTGAAAGAGCAACTGGCAATTATAGAAATGAATATTGTGGATGTAGAGTCTCCACCTTCATAAACCATGAGAAAATATACTTTTGTAGTCTTATAAAGAACTAAATTTAAATATAGAAGAGAGAAAACCTCTTCTGGCTCCCATTAGCAATTACCAGTTACTTATGTCTTTATCTGATGCAATACCTGCTCTACTCGTCCTAGCAGATGGAACAGCTTATCGTGGTTGGTCTTTCGGCGCTATGGGAACCACTGTCGGCGAAGTGGTGTTTAACACTGGCATGACTGGATATCAAGAAGTATTAACCGATCCTAGTTATACAGGTCAAATTGTTATTTTTACATATCCCGAATTAGGAAATACAGGGGTTAATCCCGAAGATGAGGAATCAACAAAACCTCATGTCAGAGGAGCGATCGCCCGCAATATCTGTCACAAACCAAGTAACTGGCGCTCTACCCAATCTTTACCAGACTACCTGAAACAACACCAAATCCCCGGTATTTTCGGTATCGACACCCGCGCCCTCACCCGCAAAATTCGGATGTATGGCGCGATGAATGGTGGTATCTCTACATCAATTCTGGATGAAACTGAATTATTAGAACTGGTGCAAGCTGCTCCCAACATGGCAGGATTAAATCTGGTGCGGGAAGTCACCACCCCAGAAGTTTATGAATGGTCCGAAACTACTACAGAAGTTTGGGAATTTAACCCAGAATCCGTAGCTAAGATTGAGGAAACGTTCACAGTCGTTGCTTTAGACTTTGGCGTAAAACGCAATATCTTGCGGCGGTTGGCTAGTTATGGCTGTCGCGTGATTGTTGTTCCAGCCAATACACCCGCAGCGGAAATCCTCAAATATAATCCAGATGGGATTTTCCTCTCCAACGGACCCGGTGATCCAGCAGCAGTGACAGAAGGCATTAGCACCGTTAAAGCACTGCTAGAAAGTCAAAAGCCCATGTTTGGTATTTGTATGGGACACCAAATTTTGGGTCATGCTTTGGGTGCAGAAACCTTTAAACTAAAATTTGGGCATCGTGGTTTAAATCAACCTGCGGGTTTACAACAACGGGTAGAAATCACCAGCCAAAACCACAGTTTTGCTATTGATCCGGATTCATTACCATCAGCATTGGTAGAGGTTAGTCATCTGAACTTAAATGATCGCACTGTTGCAGGGGTACGTCACAAGTCTCTACCAGTGTTTTCTGTACAGTATCACCCAGAGGCTAGTCCAGGACCCCACGATGCTGATTACTTATTTGAGCAATTTGTGCTAGAAATGCAAACAGCACGTCAAACAGCGATCGCTTAAGTTAATCAACAATAAAAATGGGTAATTGGTAATGGGTAATTGGTAATTGGTAATGGGTAATTCAATGAAAGGATTTTGGATTTTGGATTGTTTTTGTCAATTCCAATCCAAAATCTAAAATCTAAAATCTAAAATTTTCTTCCCCAGTCACCAATCACCAATCACCAGTCACCAACCTAGACAAGATAAGTCAAAACCATCTATACTTGAGCGTTTACTTTCAGTCAAGAGGACGAGGAGGGAGTTATTGCTGAACCACTGAATCTAACCGTAAGCCTGAGAGGTACTCGCGAAGTCCGGGATAGCTGCCAGCTATTCCGCCTCACAGGTCTGTTAGATGCTTTTTCTGAACCTACATTTCGCAAGGTACTGTCTGGAAAGATTGATGAAGGTCCAAAGCACATAATTCTGGATCTCTCACAAATCGACTTTGTTGATAGCTCTGGTTTGGGTGCGCTGGTACAACTAGCCAAGCAAGCTCAAACCGCCGAAGGCACTTTCCAAATTGTCACCAATGCCCGCGTTACTCAAACGGTCAAGCTTGTTCGCTTAGAAAAGTTTCTCGCCCTACAAACTACAGTTGATGCGGCTCTAGAAAACATCAAGTCGTCTTGATTGCTTGACCACAAAAAATCAATTTAGCTATCCCGATGAGCAGTAGGAAGGTGAGGAAGTTGAAGAAAATATGAAGAATATATTAATTCTCCATCTTCCTCATCTTTCCCAACTCCCCAAAATAGCCAAAAGACCTATCTTTTCACAATCACCCATCTCCCCAATCAGGAATTTATATAGTTTTAAGTAATATTTGTTAGTGTTGAATATGCTCGGTGTGCTATGATGGCATACTGCACAAAAAATAAATGTTCGTAAAGATAATCTTCCCAATATTAGTAGGTCAAGGAATGATGAACAGGTGAATCCCCAGGAGGAAGAAGCAAAAAATGGAGGAGATGAAACTGTAATGCAGTATTCATCTGACATTCCAGCATTGTTGGTAAACACGACGCAATTACCCCAACCATTATCCCAGGCACAAGTACAACAAATTTCTCCTTCTGCCTTAGCTTACTTGGGGGATGCAATTTACGAACTATATGTTAGAATGTTTTTTCTGTGGCCACAGCAAAGGCCAGAAATTTACCATAGTTTGGTAGTAGCGCAGGTCAGAGCAGAAACACAAGCCCTACATTTGCGATCGCTGACTCCTCATTTAACGAGTAAAGAGTTAGAAATTGTCCGCCGAGGTCGTAATGCAGCCGCTGGCCGTCCCAAACGACTAAATCCCGAAATTTATCAACAGGCAACTAGTCTAGAAACTTTAGTTGGCTATCTATATCTCACCGATTACCCCCGTTTAACAGAATTGTTGCAAAAACTCCATCTAGAGAAATAGTGAGTAGCTCAATCTCTTGATAGGAAAATCAGTTGTAACGGTTCATAAAATTGAGGGAATCTCAATGCTCACTTATTTACTAAACTCAATAATCCCATGTCTAACCAACCTAGAAAAATTAATCACGCTGGTGAACCAAAACGCGGACAACCTATAAAAATCAAGGGTAAACGCGTTATTGCTAATCCTATTCGTACTCAAAGCAACGCAGAAGTTAAACCCATATCTCGCAAACCCCGTCCATCTCGTCCATCTTCCCAACCCTTACCAGAGAGCAAATCTACAGAAGACAGTGATCTCATCTACGGTCGTCATCCGGTATTAAGCGCATTAGAAAATCAACGCAATCTCAACCGGATTTGGATTACTTCTCGTCTGCGTTATGATCCGCGATTTCATAATTTAATTCTCCAAGCTAAGGATAATGGTACAGTAATTGATGAAGTTGAACCTAAGCGTTTAGACCAAATCACTCACGGAGCTAATCACCAAGGTATAGCAGCCCAAATTGCGCCTTATGCCTACATGGAATTAGATGATCTGATTACTCAAGCAAAATCAGTCACCGATCCAGTGATTGTTGTTGCTGATGGTATCACTGATCCTCACAATTTGGGGGCAATTATTCGCACAGCAGAAGCCATTGGCGCTCAAGGTTTAGTAATTCCTCAAAGAAGGGCTTCGGGAATCACCTCAACTGTGGTTAAGGTGTCCGCAGGTGCTTTAGAAAACTTTTCTGTCGCCAGAGTCATTAACCTCAGCCGCGCTTTGGAACAACTTAAAGAAGCTGGTTTTTGGATTTACGGAACAGCAGCCTCTGGTAGCGAAGCTGTACATACAGTAAAATTCAGTGGACCTATCGTTTTAGTAATTGGTGCTGAAGGTGAAGGTCTGAGTATGTTGACACAACGATCTTGTGATGTTTTAGTCTCAATTCCCTTACAGGGTAAGACTCCTAGCCTAAATGCCTCAGTGGCAGCAGGGATGGCGCTTTATGAAATTTATCGCCAACGGTCGTTAAATACCCACTATCTTGATAAATTACATACATTTTCTTTGAAAAAATAAACCTAAAAGAGTATAAAGAAATGTAAAACTGAATCTATCTAACATATTCTTTAATACCCAGTATCACGTTTATAAATTGGTGAAAACCATGAAAACTATTTGGCATAACCTTAAGGAAGGGCTGATTAGCTTATCTAACGGTCTAGGCTTGGCTTGGTGGGTTGAAATTGTCACCCAGAATCCACGTTGCACCTACTACTTTGGTCCATTTTTAAGCTCGGTGGAAGCGACATCTGCCAGTAAGGGCTATCTAGAAGATTTAGAAAACGAAGGAGCGCAAGGAATTATAGTCAATGTCAAGCGTTGTAAACCTTATGTTTTAACCATTGCTGAAGACCTGGGGGAAAGGATTGACCGTAAAGTAAAGCCTGCCTTTAGCGGTCAAGTGTAATACAAATCTATAGGCTGTCATCGTTCCTGAGTTAATTTTGAGTTAATTCTGGGAACGATGGGCAACAATAGGTGACTGGTGACTGGTGACTGGGGAAGAAAATTTTAGATTTTAGATTTTAGATTTTAGATTGGAATTGACAAAAACAATCCAAAATCCAAAATCCAAAATCCAAAATTGAATTACCAATCACCAATTACCAATTACCAATTATCAATTACCTGTGGATGTGCTTCTAACCAAGTATCAACATCCCATAGCAATTGTTGGGGAATTTCCCAGGGGAAAAGGTGGGCGGTATTGGGGTAACATTGCCAATGAGAGTTTTTAAGGTGTGTTGCTGTTTCTAAACTAGAATCAGCGGTAATGTGTCGGTCTTCAGAGCCAGCGAGTACCAAACTCGAACATTGTATTTTTTCCAAGTCTGGAAGTCGATTATATCCAGCTTTAATGGCGCTATAGAGAGCGCGAGTAGCATAACTAGAGGTTTTTAAATAAGCTTGTACAGCTTCCTTGGCAATGTAACCGTAAGCGGTGGGTGTATGCTGTTGGATTAAATAGCGAAAGAGCGATCGCTTGCCAAAAGTTTCAATATTCCAAGACCAACCAGGTTTAATATAGTTTAATATTCCCGCTACACCAGTATAAAGATTATCGTGCCAAGAAATAGGCGGATGATTCCCCCAAGGTCTAGCTGAGGTGGCAATTAAAATCAGTCCTGTGACTCGCTGTGGTAAACGCAATGCTAATTCCATAGCTAAAATACCACCCAGTGACCATCCCAATATCAGGCATTTCTCTATCTGAAAACGGTCTAGGAGAGCTTCTAAATCGTCCAAATGGTCTTGCATGGCAAAATTGCTATTGCAGCGGCTTTGACCGTATCCGCGCAAATCTGGGGCAATGGTTTGAAAACGTTTTGATAAATGATTAGTAAACACAGAAAGACTACGGCCAGAACCAGGATGACCGTGTAAAGCGAGTATGGGAAATCCCTGGCCTTGGATGTAAACGTTAAGAGGTAATTTATAATTCATAATTGATAATTGATAATTGGTAATTCAATTTTGGATTTTGGATTTTGGATTGTTTTTGTCAATTCCAATCTAAAATCTAAAATCTAAAATTTTCTTCCCCAGTCACCAGTCCCCAGTCCCCAGTTACTAGTCTCCTCTCTCCAAAATACTTTCAATTTCTGACAACTGCACTGGACCAGAAAGATTCTGGCTATTAATAATAAAAGAAGGTGTACCAGAAAGACCCAATTTATAAGCCATTTGTAGGTCTTGTTGAATTGCTTTATCTGCTAAATTGCGATCGCGTTTAAATTTTGCTAAATCTAAATTGAGATTTTTCGCAATATCTAAATATAAACTTTCTCCCAGTTGTTTTTGATTTGTAAACAAAGCATCATGATATTGCCAAAATTTACCTTGTTGATATGCTGCCCAAGCTGCTTTAGCTGCTGGTAATGCTTGGTCATGAATTTGCACTAAAGGGAAATGTTTATAAACTAAGGTGAATTGATTGGGATATTTTGCTAATAAATCTTTGAGAGTTTTATTTGCTTCGGCACAATAGGGACATTCAAAATCAGAAAATTCAATTAACACAGTTTTTAATTGTGTCGAACCTGTGGTGGGAGAATCACCAATTACACCTTTTGTATTTGTTCTTAAATTTTGTAAAAATCCCTGTCTTGCTTGTTGAACTTTTTGTTGCTGTTCTTCCTGATATGCTTGCACACTTTCGATAATTGCTTTGGGATTTCGACGGATAATTTCTAATACTTGCTGTTCTAGTTTGGGGTCAATTTTCGTGTCAGCTTGGGCTGGAAGTGACCAGCTAATAGTCAAAAATAATAAGCTGGTAATTGCCAAAATGCGGAGTTTGTGAAAAATTTTAATCATGGTAAGATTTTATGCAGATAGATAAACACTTTCTTAGATTACTAGATATTGGCGACAATGATAGCATGACACAAAAAAATGAGTTTTGGTAATTTCAATGGGTATTTTTCAGGGTAGAATATAGTAAATTTATATCATCAGCAATGCACACAGATACAATATTTTACCAAATCTTTCTCACTTTTCATACTCTTTTATTTGAACTACTGGGAGAACCACCCGAAAATGCTGAAGGTTACAAATTCACATCTGTAGAAGTGAAGGAAAAAGCCTTTAGATTTGATGGTATATTTATGCCAGATAGTGGAGAAAAACCGATTTACTTTGTGGAGGTGCAATTTCAACTAAAACCAGAATTTTACTGGGAATTTATTACAGAAATAAACATTTACATCAATCAATATAAACCTCAGCAAGATTGGCAAGCGGTAGCTTTGTTTGCTAAACGTAGTTTAGATGTGGAATTATTAACTAATTATCAGCAGGAATTAGTCAATAGTGGTCGCATCAAACGGATTTATTTGGATGAAATACCATCAGGTTCAATTGGGATGGGGTTAATTGAATTAATTGTCAGTAAAGAAAACCAAGCTCCAGAATTAGTTAAGAATTTGATGCAAAGAACGAAAACCGAAATTAGCAACGACTCAGAAAGAGAAGGTATTATAGAGTTATTGGAAACTGTGTTGTTGTCGAAGTTTTCGCAATTAACCCGTCAGGAGATAGAAGCGATGTTTTTAGTCAATGATATCAAACAAACAAGGGTATATCAAGAAGCAAAGCAGGAAGAAGCAACAAACTTACTGCTGCGTCAGTTATCTAAGAGGTTTGGAAAATTGACAGATAGTTATATCCAGAAAATCAGTAACCTGAAAATAGCACAATTAGAAGATTTGGGAGAAGCGTTATTAGATTTTCGGGATATCCATGATTTAGATGAATGGTTCAAATCTTATACATAATTATCAGTAATGCACACAGATACAATATTTTACCAAATCTTTCTCACTTTTCATACTCTTTTATTTGAACTACTGGGAGAACCACCCGAAAATGCTGAAGGTTACAAATTCACATCTGTAGAAGTGAAGGAAAAAGCCTTTAGATTTGATGGTATATTTATGCCAGATAGTGGAGAAAAACCGATTTACTTTGTGGAGGTGCAATTTCAACCAAAACCAGAATTTTACTGGGAATTTATTACAGAAATCAACATTTACCTCAATCAATATAAACCTCAGCAAGATTGGCAAGCGGTAGCTTTGTTTGCTAAACGTAGTTTAGATGTGGAAGTATTAACTAATTATCAGCAGGAATTAGTCAATAGTGGTCGCATCAAACGGATTTATTTGGATGAAATACCATCAGGTTCAATTGGGATGGGGTTAATTGAATTAATTGTCAGTAAAGAAAACCAAGCTCCAGAATTAGTTAAGAATTTGATGCAAAGAACGAAAACCGAAATTAGCAACGACTCAGAAAGAGAAGGTATTATAGAGTTATTGGAAACTGTGTTGTTGTCGAAGTTTTCGCAATTAACCCGTCAGGAGATAGAAGCGATGTTTTTAGTCAATGATATCAAACAAACAAGGGTATATCAAGAAGCAAAGCAGGAAGGTAGAGAAGAAGGTAGAGAAGTGGAAGCAACAAACTTACTACTGCGTCTGTTATCTAAGAGGTTTGGAAAATTGACAGATAGTTATATCCAGAAAATCAGTACCCTGAAAATAGCACAATTAGAAGACTTGGGAGAAGCGTTATTAGATTTTGGGGATATCAACGATTTAGATGAATGGTTGAAATCCCAAACCTAAATTTAAGCTGGTAAATTTGGGACTTTTAACAACTCTAAACCCTTTTCAAATATCTCATCAATGGGCAACATTTCCCCAGCAGTAGTCATAAATTTATGGTCTTTTGTTGCCCTGATTTTTGAACCATCATCTAAACAATATTCATATAATTCTTGTACTCCCCGATGATGCCATTGGGCAATAGGTTGAGTGTAAACATTACCATTATTATCAACACTAAAAACACTACACTCAATCTGTTTTTCCACAATTTCACCAATGGGTAAAAAGCCATATTCTACAGTTAAAACTTCAGTTTCATAGCTCAAACAATATTCAGCAAACTTCAACATATCCGCAAATAGTTTTTCAGCAACTTGGGGTTTTACACCGTTTTTTGCTGAACCATCTATGAAATTTTGCTTTTGTTTTTCCATCTCCGCTACTTTCTTTTTACCCATAGCGCGACGCAGTAAGTCAGCTTGTCCTAAAGAATAACCAGCCATATCTTGAGCAATTTTCATGATTTGCTCTTGATAAACCATAATTCCATAGGTTTCATTTAAAATAGGTTGTAAAAGTTGCGATTCATAATCAATTGCTTCTCTACCATGTTTACGGTTGATAAACTTAGGAATTAATCCCGCATCTAATGGACCAGGTCTATATAATGCCAAAATAGAAGAAATATCTTCAATATTAGAAGGTTTCAAATCTCTCACTATTTGCTTCATTCCTGAAGATTCTAATTGAAAAATACCTTCTAAATCTCCAGATTCTAACAAAGAATAAGCTTGAGAAACATCTTTAGGTAAAGTGCTATGTTCACCTTTAGCTAATATTTTCTGGGCTTTCCTTTCATCACGGGTAATGTCATCAGGATCAATACGATATCCTTTACTTTGTTGTATTAAATCAATAGTTTTTTGAATCAAAGTCAGGTTTCTTAAACCCAAAAAGTCCATTTTTAACAACCCCAGTGATTCTAAATCTTCCATAAAATACTGGGTAATTACTGAACCGTCGTTATTACGTTGTAATGGTACAATTTCATCTAAAGGTTCGGCGGAAATTACCACACCCGCAGCATGAACACCAAAGGTTTTGTTAGTTCCTTCAATTCGCATGGCCATATCTATCCAACGGCGAACATTCGGATCATTATCGTATTTTTCTTTAAATTCTGGTGCTGGTGTTTCATCAGAAACCATCACTTTGAGTTTAGTTGGTTTTCCCCGCACTACAGGAATCATTTTCGCCATTTTGTCAGCTTCCCCGTAGGGAATATCTAACACTCTGGCGACATCTTTTAATACTGCTTTTGATGTTAAACGGTTAAAGGTGATAATTTGGGCAACTCTATCAGCACCATATTTATCAGTGACATATTCAATTACTTCATCCCGTTTTTCAATACAGAAATCTGTATCAATATCAGGCATTGATTTCCGTTCTGGGTTCAAAAATCGCTCGAAGAGTAAGCCATGATGCACGGGATCTATATTGGTAATTCTCATGGCGTAAGCAACTAATGAACCCGCAGCCGAACCCCGACCTGGACCAACGGGAATATTATTATCTCGTGCAAATTTGATGTAGTCCCACACTACTAAAAAGTAGGTAGAAAAACCCATTTGCTGAATCATTTTTAATTCATACTCTAATCTTTCTTTGTAGACTGGATCTACTTCACTGCGAGATTTACGATTTAATCTTTCTAGTAGTCCTTGCCAAGCTACTTCTTCAGCGTAAGTATCAGCGGTATGACCAAAAGGAATGGGAGGAGTAGGAATTTTTGGCTCATCCATGATATGGTAAGGCTCGACTTTATCCGCTACTTCTACTGTTGTTGCTATGGCTTCTTCTATAACATCATTGGGTAAATGATCCCGAAATAATAATTTCATTTCTCCGGCAGATTTGAGATATTCTGTACCGCTATATCGCATCCGGTTATCATCAACAATTAGTTTACCGGTTTGAATACAAAGTAAAGCGTCGTGTGCTTCTACGTCAAAGCAAGAAATGTAATGGGAATCGTTGGTAGCAACAAATTTAATGCCTAATTCACGGGCAATTTTCACAATTTCAACATTAACAATTCTGTCTTCTTGAGAACCGTGATCTTGAATTTCTAAATAAAAATCTTCACCAAATTCTTCTTTATACCATTTGGCAACTTTTCTGGCTGCATCTGGTCTACCACTAAGAATTGCTTGGGGAATTTCTCCCCCTAAACAAGCACTGGTGATAATTAAACCTTCTTTATATTGTTTGAGTAAATCTTTATTAATACAAGGACGGGAAAAAATACCTTTACCTTGTACACCTTTCAGATTAGAAATTGTGGTGAGTTTAACTAGGTTTTTATAACCTTTGGTATTTTTTGCTAAAACAACTTGATGATATTTGGGACGGCGTTCTTGTTTTTCTATATCACCATTAATGATATACATTTCGTTGCCAATAATTGGCTTTATAGTCTTACTGCGGCAGATTTTTATTAGTTCAACTGCTCCATACATGACACCATGATCTGTGAGGGCGATCGCTTTCATATCTAGGGCGATCGCTTGATCCACTAACTCTGGTAGCTGACTAGCACCATCTAGCAAACTGTAGTCACTGTGAATATGTAAAGGTACAAAAGACATAAGCAATTAATACAATTAATAATTAATAATTTTCAATGCAGCTATTTAATAGCCTTTGGCATGATACCTTCAGATAAACTTTTGCAACCTCCCCAGCAAAGCCAAAGGGCAACACCTGAGTGATATCTGAGTTTACCACAGGAATTGGTTTCTCATGCCTGAGCAGATTGATGGAAAAAGCCCCGTTCCTGGGTAAACGAGGCATAATCAATGATCAGTGATAAGTAGGTAGGCGTTAAAAATTGTCTTTATGACAAGGCAAGAGGTTTTTAGGTTAATTTACTTTTCTTTACATACTTTGGTTTGTTCCCGTCGTTATACTTAGTTTTTCATTGATCGCTTTTCAGTTTAACCTGTGACTTGTTATCTAAGACTGTTGAGGTCCTTTAGCATCGGAATGTTTAGTCCAGCACCTTTCTAAAAGTTGAATTCGCCATAGTATCGCAAACTGACGGGGATTCCAGATAAATTTAGTGTTACGACTAAATAAGGGCTGGTTCAAATAATCCCAAAGAGGGAATTTAATTTTTGTGTGTTCGGGAGCCATAGGAGGAAAAAAATATTAAAAAATTGCTTCAGAAGTAGTTGGGATTCTATTTAAAAAAATTATTTTATAAATAAGTTTCCACTACCAATACTTTTATAATTCAAGAGTAAACTAGTATTTTCCGATTGTCTTGGTAATGTTTGCATAATTTAAGAAAATTTTACTTTTGCTGCTTTTAAAAAACAGAAATACTAGGTGAGAATTGAGAAGAGTAAAAATAGCATCAATATTAAAAGTAATATCAGCTACTTTTTCCGATGTCAAACTATGAGGAGTTTTAATTTCCAAAACTAATCTTCTTATTGCATGATAAATATCCATAAATAACAACTGTAGAGGTTCATCAGCAATAATTGGATAACGAAGTAATTTTAGACAACTTTCCAAACGATATTGATCAAGGGAGGGCTTTGTCTGTACTGTATTGATACTACCCACTTCTGGCTTAGTTTATATCTTAAGCAAACGTTAAAAAACCTCCTTAGCTCACACTGACATCGAAAATGGCATCAGTAGGTTTTGCTGATAAAACTCAGTTACGGGTATGAGTTGACGCTATATTTTTATGTTTACGCTAGTTCTGTTAAATAACTTTGATTTCAATTTTGATTAAATGTAATTTAAGTTTAGGCAATTTGTTTAAATATTAAATTTTGTTTTTTAATGAGACATAACAATTATTGTTTATACGTATGCAAATATGACCTGCTGCATAAATCTGAAAACATTACAGGCAAAGGGTTTTAGGAATTTTTCTTGTCAATAAGGGCAAGCTTTTAGAGTTTAGGAACTTAAAAACCTTGCATTTAAGTCTGACGAGAGAGGAAAATTTTTTGCCACTAAATAGGGCTTGCTGATAGCGAAGCGTGGCGTAAGCCATATAAATGTAAAACCCAGATATATCAAGGGTTACAGGTTGCTAAAGAGGAAAAAAGTGCAAGGGTTTTGAAGGGTATACCTGAAAAAGTGTGCATTTTTTGGGATTTTGAGAGATGGCAAAGAAATTTTAAAATCTCCTCCTGACTCCTATACCCTCACGGAAAGACTTTCTCAGCAACCCCTAAATACTTGAAACTGTTCCCTGTTCCCTTTCTCCACTACAATAATTTTTCAGCATACCTAAAATAGATAAAGAATTTTTCAGCAAACCCTAATTAGCATCACCTGATGGAGATGGTTGTTGATTTTGCTCTGAAGAAGCAGGTTGTTCTAAACGTCGCCGCCGTCTGGTAGGTTGAGAACTGCTTTCACTTTTAGTAGTGACTGAGGAAGCAGGTTTTATTTCCCTTCTTCTTCTTTTCCTTGTTTCTCCTGAAGATGAAGAATTATTAGTTGCTCTTTTTCTTCTACTTCTTAGAGCTTCTCCTAAACGCTGTGATTTAGTTGTTGAAGTAGAAGTAGATGTTGATGATGTTGCTGCACTTCGTTGACTGCGAATTGTTCTAGTTGTTGTAGTTGATTCTTGGGGAGTATCATTACTAACAGATGTGACTACTCTTCTTCTGCGTCTTGGTGTTTCAGTCGTAGAATTACTCGCATTGTTAGTAGATGCAGTGTTTATTTTTTCTGTTTCTCTTTTTTTCTTGCGTTCTTGCAGTTGGCGATGTCTTTGAGAACCGGCGATCGCATATTCTGTTCCAATCGTCACCCCTTGTCTACCCTCTGAACTGGGTTTGAGTTTCCATTTTTGCGCTCTCTCCAAATGTTCTGCATCCAATTTATCGTTACCACTGGATCGCAACAACCGCACGTTAGTCACATTACCTTTATTATCTGTATCAACAGCTACTTCAACCCTGCCTTCTACCCCCCTTCTCTTTGCCCAATCTGGATAACTTGTATTACACTCCCGACAAGCAGCACGACCATTACCGCTACCAGTCTTGGTATTAGTGTTAGTATTTATTTTCGGCTGTGTTGGTGCTGTAGCAACTGTAGCAGTATTTGACGGTTCATTATTTACACTAGGAACATTGCCCAGATCACGACGAACACGCAAACCTGTACTTCTCCCTACTGTATTTCCACCATTATCAGCATTAGCTTGAGAAAGTTCTGAAACTTCTTGATTTGCCCTACTATCTCTTATTCCTGCTAACAACTTACTTAAATCAGTGCTGGATGTTGAAGATGGTTTTACAGCAGTAGTTTCAGTAGATGAGGGTTGAACAGGGGTATTTTTCGTCTCAGATATTGATTGTGGTTGGGTATCTGCTGTTTTTGGTGATGCCTTTGCTGTTAATTGAGATACTACTGGTTGCGGGGTATATACTTTCTGCGGCGATACAGTTGCCTGAGTGACAGAAGGTAAAGGTTTGAGAGGTTCTATTTTCGGAGCAGGAACGATAGGTAATTTAATTACAGGAGATTGCACCGTCTGTTTTTGGACTACAACAGGTTGCGGCACAAAGACGGTTGCAGATGTATCAGAACTATTGTTTGTACTTGTGAAAACCCGTGAATTTTCAACAACTTGAGGTTTTATCTCTTCTTGCGGTTCTTCTATTGGTTTTTTTTCTTCCGGTGGAGTCTCAACAAAAGTGATTTCCAAAGGTTCTTCAGTCTCTTCTATTGCTGCTTTTGTGAGTAAACTGCCAATACCAGAAGCCAGCAACCCGATGTGTATAGCCAAAGAGCCGATCAAGCTATAAGTCAAAAAGGTTTTCAGCGTCTTTAATTCTTTTTCGCGTTGCTCTAGGGCTGTGCTGGAAAAACTCATATTTACTGCCACTTATTTTCAGTAACTTTGGCAGATTATCAGAAAGTTACTGCAAATGTCAATCAATAAATTAAAATGTTTGGATTTGCAGATATTAGCCGCAATCTCTTGCTATCCAATCATTTTCGCGATTTTACCCCTACAAAGACTGGTAATTTTTCCTGAACAGTAGCAAATGATTGACATCTCTTCTCATTTGCTCTACTGTAAATTGAGAAGTTCTATCAGCTACACTTGCTGAAATAGTCAGGAAATTTTATTACAAGGTTTGAAGATCGGACATGGACATCAAAAATCTGTTTACAGCAGGTGGTGTGGTGATGTGGCCGCTACTACTATCTTCTGTTGTGGCGGTAGGGTTAATTATTGAACGGATAAAATTTTGGCTAAAAATTAGCAACCGTCAGCAACGGGTAGTTAGAGAAGTATTAAATTTGTATCGTCAAAATAACGTGGTCAGTACAATTGATACACTGCGAAAGAATGCAGATTTACCCATTGCCCGGATTTTTTTGACAGCTTTGGAACTAGAAGAACCTAATCCAGAAGAGTTTCGTTTAGCTTTAGAAAGCGAAGCTCAAGCAGAAATTCCTTTACTGAAAAGATTTAACACAGTTTTTGATACTATTATTGCCCTTGCACCCCTGTTGGGATTACTGGGAACTGTATTAGGCTTAATTGGTTCTTTTGCTTCCTTGGATATTGGTAATGTAGGGGGATCACAAACTTCCAATGTGACTGGTGGTATTAGTGAAGCCTTAGTTTCTACTGCTACGGGCTTAGTTGTAGCAATTTTTACGCTTTTGTTTTCTAACACATTCCGGGGACTGTATCAACGGCAAATTGCTTTGATTCAAGAATATGGAGGAGAATTAGAACTGCTGTACCGTCGTCGCTACGAACGAGGAGAAAAAACCTATGCGCCTACAAGATGATCCAGATATCCCCGCACAGATTAATATTGTGCCGATGATTGATGTGATATTTGCGATTTTGACATTTTTTATCATGTCAACTTTGTATCTTACCCGCTCCGAAGGTTTACCAGTAAATTTACCGCAAGCTGCGACGGCGAAAAGAGATAATCCTGCACAGGTGACGCTAACAATAAATAAAACTGGCAAAATATTTCTGAATAAAGAAGCTGTTAGTTTAGAGCAGTTAGCAAACCAAGTGAGAGCAAAAGTAGAACCTCAAAAACCGTTGATGGTAATACTTAATGCAGATGAAGCGGTAAATCACGGACAAGTAGTAGCAGTAATGGATAAAGTACGACAGGTAGAAGGGGTGAAATTAGGTATTGCAACTCGTAAATAATTAAGGTTCAGGAGTTCAGAATTTTGATGAATTTAGCAGCTAAACCTGTATTTAACTTGGTTGGGTGTGTGATGCTGCTGGTAATTTGTTTGATATTTAGTGTCACTTTGGGAGCAGCAGAAATACCACTAGATCAGATTTTGACATCCTTTGTCAGCTTTGACGGTTCATATCAACACTTAGTTATTCAAACAGTCAGATTACCGCGATCGCTCATTGCTATTTTAGTCGGTGCTTCCCTAGCAGTTTCCGGGGCATTGATGCAAGGTTTAACCCGTAACCCCTTAGCAGATCCCGGTATTTTGGGGATTGAATCCGGTGCTGCACTCACCGTAGTTGTGACAATTTTTGTATTTGGTAGTACATCAATTACTACTTTAACAATTGCGGCTTTTTTGGGTGCGGGAGTCACAGCGATTTTAGTCTACTTCCTGGGTTCACTGGGAAAGGGAGGCGCAACCCCGCTAAATCTCACAGTCGCAGGTGCAGCACTGACAGCTTTAATTTCTTCCCTGACTACTGCCATTTTAATCATTAGTCAACGCACATTAGAAGAAATTAGATTTTGGTTAGCTGGTTCATTATCTGGTAGAGATGCCAATATTCTGTTTTCGGCTCTACCTTTTGTCATCATCGGATTAATAATTGCCTTGGCTTTGGGTAAACAAATCACCACCATGAGTTTAGGTGATGATGTCGCCAAAGGTTTAGGTCAAAAAACAGCCTGGATAAAAATTCTTACCGCCATCAGCGTAGTTTTACTAGCAGGAAGTTCCGTAGCCCTGGCTGGACCCATTGGTTTTATTGGTTTAGTCGTTCCTCACGTTGTCCGATTTTTCATTAAAACCGATTATCGCTGGATTTTGCCTTATTCCGCAGTTGTCGGAGCAACTTTACTGTTAGTAGCAGATATTACCAGTCGTATCATCCTTAAACCCCAGGAATTACCTGTAGGTGTGATGACTGCACTCGTGGGCGCTCCCTTTTTTGTCTATCTGGCTAAGTCAAAGGTGAGGAAATGAAATCAATTGATAATTGACAATTGATAATTGATAATTATTTCATTAATCTAATCGAAATAGATGGAAAAAAGAGAAGATTATACAGCAGCATTTTCAGAACCTAAAATCCCCAATTCAAAATCTCAAATATTGGTTTTTCGTTCTTCAGTGATATCTTTTCGCATAGATCGCCGTGTACCAATAATGCTCTTATTTTTATTAGCAATAATTGGTGTAGCGATAGTGATGAATGTGGGTAGGGGTGAATATCCCATTTCTCCCTTAGATATTATTAAAACTTTATTGGGAGTAAATACAGGAAACCCTGATCATTTATTCGTTATTAATACCCTGCGTTTACCTCGTACCGTAGTGGCTTTTATGGTAGGAATGGCGCTGGCAATTTCTGGAACTATCTTCCAAGGTTTAACACGCAATCCCTTGGCTGATCCTGGTATTATTGGTATTAATGCTGGGGCAAGTTTAGCCGCAGTGACAGTGATTGTTTTATTTCCATCAGCACCAGTTTACACTTTGCCTTTATCAGCCTTTGGTGGTGCTTTGTTAATGGCGGCTTTAATTTATTTGTTGGCTTGGAATAATGGTAGTTCACCCATTTTATTAATTTTAATGGGTGTGGGTTTATCTGCGATCGCCAGCGCCTTTACCAGTTTAATGATTACTTTTGGTGACATTTACAGCGTTAATGATGCTTTAGTTTGGTTAGCTGGTAGCGTTTATGGACGAACTTGGGAACAGGTATTTTCATTTTTACCTTGGTTAATTATTTTTATCCCTATGTCTTTACTTTTAGCCAGACATTTAGATACTTTAAATTTAGGAGATGATGTTGCTAGAAGTTTAGGAACATCCGTAGAAATTCAACGGAGTTTATTACTATTAGTAGGAGTTGCCTTAGCTGGTGCATCAGTAGCAACTGCGGGAATGATTGGTTTTGTTGGTTTAATTGCTCCCCATTTAGGCAGACAATTAGTAGGTACAAATCATCAAGGTTTAATTCCCACTTCCGCACTGTTAGGAGGAATGATTGTTACTGTTGCCGACTTATTAGGAAGAAGTTTATTTGCACCTATTGAAATTCCCTGTGGTGTTGTTACTGCTGCTGTAGGCGCTCCTTATTTTTTGTATTTATTAATTCGCAATCGGAAAAGGTAGGTGATTGGTGATTGGGTAAACGGTTCTAATCCTGATGCCATAGTACAGGTATCAAGAAACCAACTAAACCAACCAACAACATACACACTGCACAAATCACATATAAAAACGCGATTCCTGCACCAGTACCAGTTCCTAATAATCCTCCGAAAATGCCAACCAAAACACCCCCTGATTGTAAAGCAGGAGTAAAAACACGATCTGCCAAAGGACCAGCTATTAAATAGCCTACAGCAGAACCTATCTGTAAAAGAAGCGATCGCGCCGCAAAAACTCTTCCTTGCACATTTGCTGGTACTTTCGCTAACCAAATAGCATTATCAGAACTGCCATTTAAAGGGAAATTAACAGAAGAACAAAATTGTGCAGGAATCCAAATTAAAGCTGTTCTACCAAAACCAAAAACGATTTTACTGACACCAGCCCCAATCATCCCCAGTAAAACGCCTGTGATTTTCCGTTGAAAACCGCCCCAAGTGCTAACAATTATTGCCCCTGTTACACCACCAAAACCAGCCGCAGCAGCTAAACTACCTAGCACTAAAGTATTATTATTAGTACGTGACAAAATCATAGGTGTATATAGGGAATCACCAATGTCATGGGGTAGCCAAAATAGCAAGTTAATTATTAACAATGCTAATAAACTTTTGTTGGTAGTGATGTAGTTCCAACCAAATCCTAAATCTTGCCAAATATTCACTATATTTTCGTTGTTTGTAGTTGGTGGTTGCGGAATATTAACTAACAGTAAACTGCTAATAGCAACAATAAACGTCGAAATATCAATTAACCAAATTCCTGTAAAACCAATGATTGTGTAAAGATATCCTGCCAAAGCAGGGGCGATAATTTGACTACCGTAACCAGATAAGAATTCGAGGCTACTAGCACGGGTATAGTGTTGTTTAGGAATCATCAGTGATACTGATGCTGAATATGCCAAAGACTGAAATTGATTGAAAGTCCCAACAACTGCGCCTGTTAAATAAAAATGCCAAATTTGTAAATTATTGGTGAGATGTAAAAATAAAATGATAATTGTGCTGAAAACGGCAACTGTATCACCCACCATCATTAAAAATTTGCGATTAAATCTGTCTACAATTACACCACTAATAGGAGTAATAATAATGCTGGGAAGCAAACTAAAAAACCCTACCAGAGTTAGAGTTGTAGCTTGACCTGTAATTTCCCATGCCCAAATTTCAATTGCAAAGCCGGTCATGTTACTACCAATGCTAGAAACGAATTGACCAAGCCAAACAATAAGAAAATTACGCATACTAGCTGGGTTAGATTTTTGTGGCATTTTTTAAGACTTTACTTTAAAACTTTACTAATAATGATTTCAGTCAGTTTCTGTCATGTATTCCTTGATTTGGGCAATTCTTTCCTCTGGTTTTAATAAAGGACAGTTTGTACATTTTTCATCACCAGGAGGAATAAAAGCATATAAACAACAGGTAAGACGGACTGTAGTTTTAGCTGGCAAACCAGGTTCGTTAATTTCTTCAGTGCGGACTAAATTATAAAGTGGGTTACGTCCTGGCATCACTGAACTATGTGGTTGTTCATATAAAACGGAATAATCTGTTTTTATAGATTCTGAATTTGTACATTTACTAATTTCTGCAAACTGTCTTTCTGAAGCATTTACCGCATTACTCCACATCGTTTTTTGAGAAAGTTTAGTTAAACTATGAACCCGTTTTATCATCGGGGCAAAATTGCGCTGAAATAAGCTAGTAAATACTGCTTGATGTAAATCTTCTACACTATCAACTATTTTCCCTGGATAATCTTGGGTAATGGGTATAGGTAATCTTTGGGGATAAATTACAGTACCACTTAAATCATGAAAATATAATGCCTTGGGTTCACCTTCTTCTAATACAAAACTCACATTATCTAGTTCAGCATTTAAGCCAATTCCTGCCCAAGACATCAAAGCTAACACACCGGGTAATGTTTTCCAGCTATAAACTTTGTTCCAAATGGATGCAGTAATGCGAATGTCTTGAGTTTTTTGGTATATCTCGCTGGTTTTCCATTCAGATAAAAGTCTATTTGGTTGTAAATAATCATTTAATGAAATCGCCTCAGCACCATCAGGAGGTTGATTCAAAATTATCAGGTCTGTATAGTAATTATCTAATTTATTTTGAGCAAGAGTAAATATTTCTTGTAAGAAATCCAGAATATTATTATTAGCTAATGATTGATAATTTTGCATTATTTTTATCATGATGCTTGTACTAAATATGTAAACAAATCATCTAAAATAGCATTTGCTGCCAAAATATTGCCAAAAATCCAGTAACTTGAATCAACAGTATAGACTCGTTGGTTTTTAACTGCTTTCAGGTTTTGCCAGAGTGGACTATTTTGATAATTTTTAAAATTTTCTTCTGCACCGGGATCTAAAGCAATAAATAGAATATCAGCATTGATTAAATCTAGACGTTCTAAACTAACTGAAACTAGAGGTTGATTTTCATAAGTAATCAGTTGATTTTGAATTTCTGGTAGAACTATTCCCACTTCTGTGAGTAGACTGCCAGGAAATGAATATTTAGTGCGAAATTCTGTAAATTGATTACCAGCATAAAAACGACTAATAGAAACTGTTTTGCTTGTGAGGTTATGATTAACAAATGTGCGTAATTTTTCAACTCGTTGTTGATATTCGTCAAGTAATTTTTGCGCCTGTTTACTTTTACCTGTTGTTTCAGCAATACGTGATAAAGCATCTTTCCAACCATTTGGAATATAATCACCCACCGTGACTGTTGGTGCTATTTGTGAAAATAGTTTGTATTCTTCTGCACTAATAGAAAAACCCAAAATTAAATCTGGATTTAACTGCACCATTTTTTCTATATTTGGTTGACTATTTTTTCCTAAAGAAACTATTCCCTCAGCTTTTTTACCCAACTTTGGTATGATGCTACCTGCAATATTCGGCTGTATTGCTGCTATTGGTTTTAAGTCCAGTGCTAACAACGCTTCCATAGAAGTTTCATCTAAAGCAATGATGCGTTGAGGTTGTAAAGGAATACAACTTTCTCCTAAAGTATGCTTGATGATTTTGCATTCAGCCGGAGCTAAATTTGGTTTGGTTAATTCTGTAATTTTAGGGAAATTGCTATAACAACCCTTAACTAAAATCAAGCTTAATAATATCAGAGAACAGAATTTTATATAATTCATTATCTTTTAGGACTCTTCTAATAAGTATTTAACAAGGTCATCTAAAATAGCATTTGCTGACAGGATATTCCCAAAAATCCAGTAACCTGAATCAACTGTATATACTCGATTATTTTTAACTACATTGAGCATTTGCCATAAAGGACTATTTTGATATTTTTGAAAGTTTTCTTCCGCACCTGGATCTAATGCGATAAACATCGCATCTGACTCTAACAAATTTACCCGCTCTAAACTAACATTGTTATAACTGACATTTGCATTACTACTAATTTGACGTTGTGCTAAGGGTATAGATAATTTGAATTCCTCTAAAATGCTGACAGGAAATGATAATTCATTCAAAAATTGTGTGAATTGAATACTTGTGTAAAACCGCATTACAGAAATTTCTTTATTTTTGATTTTTTGTCTAAAAGCTACTCTTAAAGTTTCAATTCTTTGATGATATTTTTCTAATAATTTTTCTGCTTCTTGAGCTTTATTAATTAATTTACCAACTTGTAGTAAAGTTTCTTTCCAGCCATTTTCTTTATACTCAATGGAAACTGTGGGAGCGATTTGAGAAAATAATTGATAATTTTGATAACTCAAAGAATAGCCTACAATCAAATCAGGGCGTAATTTAACAATTTTTTCCAGATTCGGCTGACTTTCTTTACCTAAATCAATAATTTTATTAATTTTTCCTTTTAATATAGGTGCTTTGTTTCCTACCCGATTTGCTGTAGTTGCTGCTATTGGTTTTAAACCCAATGCTACTAAAATTTCTAAACTTTCTTGGTCAGTTACAATTATTCTTTGGGGATTAATGGGAATGCAGCTTTCTCCTAATTCATGTTTAATAATTCGACATTCGGATTTGATTACTTGGGATTTTGAGGATAAGATTTTTTGATTATAAAAGCTATAACAACCTTTGAAAAATATTACAGACAGCGTTATTATCAAACATATTTTGAGGTAATACAAACATTTTCTAATCATTGAATATCTGGGTGATAAATTGGGTAGATGAATTAGGTAATAAAACAGCCCTCATATCATTCAAGGGCTGTATGTAATTTATCATCGATCTCAATCAAAAATTATCAATGAGAGCAATTTGTAAATTAAAATTGCCAACCCAATGTTAATTTAACAGATAGAGGTGCGCCGTAAAAAACACGTAAGCGGTTTTCAGCCATTTCAAAATACTCAGTATCAAACAAATTTTGTAGGTTAAGAGCCGCTCGGAAGTTATTTCGGCGATAAAATAATGCTGCATCAGTGCGTAAATAACTAGGCAAACTAAAGGTATTGTCTAAATCTCCCTGCCTTTCTCCTACATAAAAAAGACCTAAACCAAATCCCAAACCTTGCAGACTTCCTTGTTGAATTTCATAGGTATTCCACAAACTAATAGCGTGTTCTGGTACGTTATTAACACGGTTTCCAATTGGAATATCATTGTCTTTAGTTACTTGTGCATCAGTGTACGCATAGCCACCAATTATTTTCCATCCAGGTAGTATTTCACCAACAATATCTACTTCAAAACCACGACTTCTTTGTTCTCCTGTTTGGATAGAGAAATCTGGATCTCTGGGATCAGAAGTAAGCACATTGGATCGTGTAATTTGATATAGAGAAACTGTTGATGAAAGTTTATCTGTCCAATCAAATTTAGCTCCTACTTCATATTGAGTACCTCGCTCTGGTTGAAATAAAGTAGTATCAAAAGTTGTTCCTGTTACCTGCTCAAATGAGCGACTGTAATTAGCATACAGTGAAACTAATTGACTAGGCTGATAAACTATACCAATGCGGGGGCTAAATGCTGTGTCTTCTTGAAAAGAAGTAACATTTCTGTCTGCATCTTCTTGTTTTTGATTCACAATATCCAAACGTCCCCCAACTACTAATTTAAAATTATCAGATAGGGAAATTTGGTCTTGTAAATACAATCCTAAACCTTCTTGAGTAAATGGCTCATTAGGAAATTCAGCAAGTACATCACCGATGTTTTGTGAACCGTATACAGGATTAAATAAATCTAGAGGATTAACTTGAACACGCTGACTAGAACCTTGAAATATCTCTCTAGATAAATCAAAGCCAAATAACAGTTTATGTTTGATATTGCCAGTATTAAAGTTACCAATCAGGTTGGTGTCTAAAATATAGCTAGTGACGGCTGCCTCAGCGATAAATAAGCCACGGTTTAAAGTGCGATTATCAGATGCTAACGATGTGGGAAAACCAGAATTTTGCTGATTTGTTTGAAAGGAAGAACGAAAGCTATTTCTTATTTGCCAATCTTCATTAAAACGATGCTCTAGATTATAGCCTACTCGCCATACTTGGCGATTGTTTTGATCAATAGAAGGCTCATTGGTAAAGCGATTTCTTGGTATCTTGCCGTTGGGGTTGGGTAAGATAGTACCAACTGCTGGAATACCCCGGTCGTTACGTTGTTGTGTATCGTAATACTCTGCTTCTAAATTTAATGTTGTGTTTTGACCAATTTTCCAAGTTAAAGCTGGAGCAATTAAATAACGTTGAATTTCAACAAAATCTACAAAGGTATCTGTACTAAAAGCGGAAGCATTCAAACGATACAACAGAGTTTTACTCTCATTCAGGGGACCTGTTAAATCAATTGAACCACTATATGAATTGTAGTTGCCAATTGATCCTTCTACTGAATAGAATGGTGTTTCCAGAGGTTTTTTGGTGACAATATTTACAGTACCCCCTGCTCCACCTTGACCAAAAAGAACCGATGCTGGACCTCTGAGAACTTCTATCTGCTCAATGTTGGCAATTCCAGAACCAGCTGTAGTATTAGTGTCATCTCTTAATCCATTACGGATAATAGTACGATTGGTGAATCCTCGAATGTTGAAACCATCAAATACATTTCGTTCTGAAGTGTTAGTAATTACACCAGCAGTATTTTTTAATGCGTCACTTAAACGCTGCACTCGCTGTTCCTGAAGGATTTGCTTGGGAATGACTTGAATTGCTTGGGGAATATCACGGATTGGTGTATCAGTTTTTGTACCAGTAGAGGCGTTAGGAATTCGGTAGGTGTCTTGCTGGCCTGTAACAACTAATTCAATGGGTTGTTCTGGTGGTGTTTCGCTTCTCGGTTCTTCTGGTTGTTCCGGTTGTTCCGGTTGTTCTGGTTGTTCTGGTTGTGGTGCTGGTGTGGTTGCAGCTTTAGGTACAAGTTCAAAAATTAAACCTTCTTCACCATCAAATAATTCTGCCGCTGGTAAACCAGATTCACCTGTTACTGTTAACTTTACAGTGTTATTATCAGCTTGAGTAACACTGACAGAAATAATCCCCTGTACTGGATTAGCAATGTTAAAATCTTTGGCTTCTGGTAGTGCTAATACTGCATTGGGGATATCAACAATAAAACTATTTTCTGTACTTTTATTGTTTGGTTGTAGTGCTTCTGGGTTTGCACTTTCTAAAATAATTTCAATTCCCTTATCTGTATTATTGACTTTTACACCTGTAACTTTTACAGATGAATTGTTATTTTGTTGTACCAGTAGTAACTTAGCTGTACTGGCAGAATTATTTAATTTAGTTTCTGCCGCAGCAGGTTGGATAAGCAATGATGCGAATGCAAAAACAATTCCTGCGGAAATAATCTCTTTTGATTGCCGATACACCATACCCCTCACTCCACAAATATAAGTCAAATATTGAAAATAATTTGCAACTGTCTATGGAAAGAGTTTAGGTAATTTACCAGCTAGAAGTCTACATAGTAGAGGGAGAGTTTTGAACCCTTAACGGAGATTGTGATTGATTTCTGACATTAACCTGTAAATAATATGTAGCAATATCAACGCTAAAACTAGAAAGATTTCTGATTAGACTGCTTTTCTACCTAAACGACAATCTTGGGGAGTAATGCCAAATTTGCGTTTAAATGCGGCTGCAAAGTGGCTTTGATTGGCATAACCAACAGTGTTGACGACAGTTCTCACATTTTGCTTTTGTTCTTGTAGCAATTTTCGCGCTATTTCTAGGCGATAGTCACGTAAATAGCCAAATACTGTTGTGCCAAATACTTCACGGAAACCATACTTTAGTTTGTTGTCGTTGATACCAATTTTTTTTGCTAAGTCTAGCAATGAGGGTGGATGATCATAATTGCTGGTTAAAATATCCCTGGCTTGATAGATTTTCTCAACATCACCCGCTTTCAGATTAATTAAGGGTTGTTTATCTGCGTCAACTTCTGTGAGTTGGGCAAATTGCAAAGCTAGTAATTCTAGTACCTTGCTTTCCAGATACATTTTTTGGATCATCCCTTGATAGGGTACTTGGAGCATTTGCTGTAATGCTGTCTGCATTGGTTGAGTAATTTTACCCACTGGATGGTGAAACCTTTTTGGAGAGTCACTTTCTAGGAACGGCTGTAACTGTTTTGGTAGATGTTCTAGTCCATCTATGAAGGATTTAAGGAAGTCTAAATCTATACAAATTTTAACTAAATAGATGCGATCGCCTGCAAAATATTGTTCGATTTCCTCAATATCTGGCAAGTAAAATAAGTAATTATTTCCTACTGTTTCTTGGTAATTGCTCTTCACCCCTGTAATACCCGGACAAATCACACTATGATTACCTGCTAAATAAAATTTGGCTGTTAGTGCATACAATCCATGGTGAGTAATTTTACTGTTTACGTGCTGGTAGTAATAATCATCAAAAATTTCTAGACTTAATCCCGGGCAAAATTCAACTAATTGATAATTATTGTTGTATAAACTATTACGGAATCTCCGAATTTCATCAAACCCATGAGTATTGTAGGATACCTCCAAATTCTCTAGAGTTTCCTGTTCAATTTGACTAACTTGCTCTTCCGTCAGGATATTTGTCATATTTTAACGGTAATTCTGCTAAACTAATTGCAATTAGTTCTTAACTGAGAAAAAGATTAATGTTTAATTTACAACAATTATGAGGTGATTTACAATAGAGAATATATTGCATTAGACTGTGTCCTTTTTGCTAAACTTAATACTCCCATAACTGGGTTTGAGACTCAAAAGCAGAAACCGACTCAGTAAGCTGATGGGATTTTTGAGTGCCACAGCTTGGACAACAGTTGCAAATCTTTACTAATAAGTATACAGTATAATCTTGAGGCTTTCGGCTGACATCAAGCTGCTAATCTCAATATTCTCAGCATATACCTTGCTGGTAGACTTGATCAATTTATCAAAATTCTCAATTAAGATGTTGAACCTGCAAATCTCAAAGAAAGCATAACTAGCTTACCTAAATGACGATATTTTTTAATTAGAAAATAATGATTAAGAGCAACCACGGCATCCCCCAGAAGCGGGAAAACATCCAAAATATCAGTATTCCCTGCGGTGTAGTGACTGCTGGTGTCGGTGCGCCTTATTTTCTCGATTTGTTAATTCGTAATC